>DAOWHG010000079.1 GCA_030641535.1 Mycoplasmatota bacterium
AAATGAAGAAATTGTCTATATTCTTTTATTGTTCTAATAAAAATTAAACCACACTTTAAAAGTGTAGTTTAATTTATTTTTTTATGTAATATTAAATACTACATCCTTCATCGTTACATACATGTCCATTATCTGCACCTTCAAAAGTGTCTAATGGATTTGTTTCAAGCCATAACTGATTAAATGCAGCTAAGAAATAATCTTCTTGTTGTGCCCCTGAAACAGCGTATTTGCGATTCAATACAAAGAACGGTACACCTTGTACTCCAACTTGTCTTCCTTCAAGTATTTCAGCATTTACCTGATCGGTATATTGATTTGAAGATAACATTTTTTCTGCTTTTTTAACATCTAATCCTACTTCTTTAGCTAAATCTAATAAAGTAGTATGATTTGCAAGATTTAATGCATCAGTAAAATATGCTTTCATTAATCTAGAAGTTAATGCATGTTCTAATCCAAATTGATTAGCCCATTTAGCAAGTCTATGTGCGTCAAATGTGTTTGTTAATTTAATGTTAACATAATCATATGTTAACCCTACTGCCTTTGCAGCATTTACGAACATATCAAATTTTTGCTTAGCTTGTTCCACTGATACTCTGTGACCTTTTGCAAAGCTTTCAGCTACGCCTTCAGTCATTACTTTAGGTGCGTTTGGATTCAATTGGTAAGCCTTGTAAATTACTTCTACCTCGTCTTTGTGTTCAAACTTATTTAAAGCATTTTCAAAACGTGTTTTACCTATGTAACAAAACGGACATCCAAAATCAGACCATAATTCTATTTTCATATTTGTGTTCCTCCTTATTTAATTAATCATATTATCGCTTTTTTTATAACATAAATCAATTAATTTGCTTACGAACTAATATATTGTAATATTTAAAAAGCAAACATCTAATGTTTGCTTATAATTTATTATGTTTAACTCTTTCAATTAACTCTAATACTTTATCTTTAATTAAGTCTCTAGTATCCTCAAATCCTTCTTTTGGTCCACCAGAAGGATCATCTAATCCCCAATCTTCACGGTGATTCGTTGGAACATGTGGGCACTCTACACCACACCCCATTGTAATTAATATATCTAATTTAGATGGTATCTCATTTAGCAATTTTGAATAATGATTACTCATATCTATTCCCAGATCTTCCATCACTTCGATCGCTAAAGGTTTAGGAGCAGGATACTCTTCTGTCCCCGCAGAATATACCTCGAAATTATCTTTTCCAAGATATTTTGCCCATCCTTCTGCCATTTGGCTTCGACAACTATTGTGAGTACATACAAAAGCTATTACTTTTTTCATATCTTCCTCCTATTGATACCATATTTTCGTTTTATTTGCTATATTAACAAGAAATAGCATTACAGGCACTTCAACTAATACTCCCACTACAGTGGCCAAAGTTACTCCTGAATTTAATCCAAATAAAGCTATTGCTATCGCAACAGACAGTTCAAAAAAATTAGATGCGCCAATTAACGCTGCCGGGGCTCCAACATCATGTGGAATCTTCCATTTTTTACTCCACATATAAGCAATAAAGAATATGAATATAGTTTGAATAGTTAATGGAATACTTATCAATAATATATTTAGTGGTGAATTTGTAATAACTTCTCCCTGAAACATAAAAATTAATACTAAAGTAAGGAGTAATCCTATTTCTGGAATATTATTAAATTTCTTTATAAAGTTTTCAATACTAGCATCTCGCTTTTTCAAGATGTATTTAGTAATAACAGATGCTAAAATGGGGAATACAACAAAAAGCACAACAGACAGGAATAAAGTATTATAAGGAATAGCTACATTACTTATTCCCAGTAATAAGGCTACGATTGGCGTAAAAGCAAATAATAATATAATATCATTTAATGCAACCTGAAGAACTGTGTAAGAACTATTACCTTTAACAAGATGACTCCAAACGAACACCATAGCTGTACAAGGTGCTGCACCTAATAACACTGCTCCAATTAAGTACTCTTTTGCTAAATCAGGATCTAAGATGCTCTTAAATATAACAAAGAAAAATAGACTAGAAATTAAATACATAGTAAATGGCTTAATTAGCCAGTTTACTGTTGTAGTTACTACAATACCTTTTGGTCTAGTAGTTATTTTTTTCAAAGATGAAAAATCAATCTTTAGCATCATTGGATAGATCATTACCCATATTAACACTGCAATAATAATATTAATTTGAGCTATTTCAAATTTATTAAGAAAATCTGTAACGCTTGGAAATACATTTCCAAGTATCACACCTAATGCAATACAAAGTAAAACCCAAATAGTTAAAAATTTAGAAAATAAATTCATAGAGTCATCCCCTTTACTTACAAGAGAAGATATTGTTTTTTATATTCTCATCAAGTAACATCTTATCCTTTTCTAAAACAGGAAATAATTCAGACTTGTATGCAAAATAACTAATAATAGGTTGCAGAATATTAGTTTTTTTATTTAGAGAATAGAAAACATATTTATCTCTTTTAACTGAATTCAAAATTTCAGAAGTCTTTAGTAGTTTCAAATGTTTAGAAACTTGATATTGTGGAATATTTAATATCCCTTGTATCTCACAAACACATAATTCCTTAACAACTAACAACATAACAATTCTTAACCTAATATCGTTAGCAAGTAGCTTTAAAACATTAATTTCGTCAATCATAATATCACCTCATATGCCATTGTTGGCATGTATAGAATAACCCTTTATTACTAACTTGTCAAGTTCTATAAGAATAAAAAATGCAATAAAAAAAACGGATAAATCCGTTTTAATTACAAATGGCGGAGTAGGAGAGATTCGAACTCTCGCGCCGCTATTAACGACCTATACCCTTAGCAGGGGCACCTCTTCAGCCAACTTGAGTACTACTCCTTAAAGTTAGCCCCTATATAATAATATATTTTAGGCTAACTGTCAATATTCTTATATGATTATTTTTGCAAGTTTTCTTGTAACATTGTAAGTTGTAGACGGTGACGTTTTAAATCTATATCTTTTACCCATACTTTTACAATATCTCCAACACTTACAACATCTAATGGATGTTTGACATATTGATTGCTTAATTGAGATATATGAACAAGTCCATCATCTTTAACACCGCAATCAACAAACACTCCAAAATCAACTACATTTCTTACTGTTCCCATTAATTCCATTCCTACTTTTAAGTCATCTAATTTTAAGACATCACTTCTTAGAATTGGTGCTTCCACATCATCACGTGGATCTCTTAATGGAGCAACAAATGCTTCTAATATATCTTCAACTGTGTTTAGTCCTGCATCAAACTTAGTAGCTAATGCTTGTTTATCAAGATTAGCAATTTTTATTTTTAATTCAGGTCTTCCAAGTTCTTCAACTGAAATCTTAACTTCTTCTAACAACTTCTTAGTTAGAACATAACTTTCAGGGTGAATCCCTGTTTTATCTAAAGGATTTTTTCCATTCAATATTCTTAAGAACCCAATAGCTTGTTCATACGCTTTAGCACCCATTCGAGGTACTTTTTTAAGTTGTTTTCTTTCTTTGAATTCTCCGTTTTCTTCTCTCCACACAACAAGGTTTTTAGCAACTGTTTTATTAAGTCCTGAAACATATTGTAATAATTGAACACTTGCAGTGTTTACATTAACTCCAATTTTATTTACAGCAGTTTCTACAACAAAGTCTAGGGAATCACTTAATTTGTTTTGAGCAACATCGTGCTGATATTGTCCTACACCAATGCTTTTTGGATCAATCTTAACTAATTCACTTAATGGATCTTGTAGTCTTCTAGCTATACTTACTGCGCTTCTTTCTTCAACTTGAAGTTTTGGGAATTCTTCTCTAGCTAAATCACTTGCACTATAAACTGAAGCTCCAGCTTCATTAACAATTATGTAATATAATTCTTTATCTACTTTTTTGATTACTTCAATAATGAATTGTTCTGTCTCACGTGATGCTGTTCCATTCCCAATTGCTATAATTTCGATATTGTATTTTTTTATCAAAGTTACAACTTTTCTAAATGAATCGATTATTCTATTTTTATGAATTTTCTCTCCAATAAATTTTTGATGAGGATAAATTACATCAAGATCAACCATTTTACCCATTTGATCAACAACAGCTAATTTACAACCAGTACGATAAGCCGGATCCACTCCTAGAACCATTTTACCCTTCATAGGAGGTTGTAATAATAGGGATCTTAAGTTCTCACTAAAGATATGAATTGCGTTATCTCCTGCTTTTTCAGATAGATCACTTCTAATTTCTCTTTCTATAGATGGTTGAATTAGTCTCTTATAGGCATCTTTAATTGCATTTTGAATGTTAGAAAAAACAAATGATTCTTCATTCTCAACTATACCATCTTGAAGGTATTGATGAATTCTTTCAGTATTTGAAATTATTTTTACCGATAATACTTTTTCTTTTTCACCACGGTTAATCGCTAGTACACGATATAATTTCACTTTTCTAAGTGGTTCATCAAACTCATAATACATCTCATAAATTTTCATTTCATCTTTTGCTTTTTTCTTAACTTTTGTTTCGATAGTCCCATTATTGAATGTATAACTTCTGATCCATTTACGGAAATCAGAAAAGTCACTAATTTCTTCAGCGATAATATATTGTGCTCCTTCAATAGCACTCTCAATGTTTTCTACTTCTTCTGTAATAAACTTTGCTGCTTCCTCTTCAAGACTTCCCACAACTGGAAAAGTAAGAATATAATCAGCAAGCGGCTTTAACCCTTGTTTAATAGCAACTGTAGCTTTAGTTTTTTTCTTTTCTTTGTAAGGACGATAGATATCTTCAACATCAACTAATTTCTCAGCATTTAAAATGTCCGCTTTCAGTTCATCTGTAAGCATCCCTTTTTCATCAATTAAACGAATAACATCTTCTTTTCTCTTCAAAAGATTTACTTTGTATTCGTACTCTTTATTGATGTCTCTTATTTGTTCTTCATCTAAAGCACCTGTTTGTTCCTTACGATAACGAGCAATAAATGGCACAGTATTTCCTTCATTTAAAAGGTTTAAAACTGTTTCAACTTGCTTTCTTGTAAGTTTTAAATTCTTTGTGATTTCTAAAACTAATTCTTCATTAATTACCATATTTCATTCCTCCAACAATATAAAAAAGCCTACTAAAGGCTAATTTATTTAATCAAGATATATAATTGAACCCGCATTAATTTCATCAAAGACTGCCGGAATATCATCTTCCGAAGCACCCATAATTAAATCTACTGGAAGTCCATCCTTAACAACTATTAACGTAGGCGTATGAGTAACAGCATCGGGAACAAAGAGAGTTCCTCCACTATTCACAATGTCTAAATCGACAAAATACACTTCAATATCTGCATTATTATCATCTGCGAATTCTAATACTTCCTGTTTTAAAGCTATACATGCTCCACATTCTTCAGTATAAAAATATACCAAATATTCGTCTTCGGGCATGTCATAAATTGTTTGTTCATACTCAATGTGAGTAAAACTTGTATACTCTAATTCTCTTGTAAATATGTTGTAAAATACAACACTAATAATTAATATAATAAATGTAATTGCGAAACCTATAAAGATATAAGAAACGAAACGATCGTTTTTTTTCTTTTTATATCCGCTTTTATAATTTGCCATAAAACCACTCCTTAGCTTAATATATTGTATTAAAAAATCGTAAAAAAAGCAAGTGTTATATACTATTGATTTTCAATATCTAAGACATTTTACTAAAAAAATATTATATAAATGTCATTTGGAAAATGTTATAATTACTTTAGACATAAGTTTGAAAGGGGTGTTTTATGGAAAATAATTACGAATTGAAATATTTAAAACTTCTAGCTAAGGAGTTTCCTACTGTTCAAGAGGTAAGTACAGAGTTAATCAATTTAACCGCAATCTTAAATATACCAAAAGGTACAGAACATTTTTTATCTGATATTCATGGTGAATACGATACTTTTAATCATTTCTTAAAGAACGGATCAGGAGTTACTAGAAAGAAACTTGATATTATTTTTCCGGAATTTAACAATGTTGAAAAAGACCGTTTAGCTTTCTTCATATATTATCCTAAGCAAATGTTAAGGAAATATGAAAATTTAATGACAAATGATGAATATCAAATTTTTATTAGAGAACAACTACTAAATTTAATTGATATAAGTAAGTACCTATCTCAAAAATATACAAAAAGCAAGGTTAGAAAAAGCCTTCCAAAAGCTTTTTCATACATTATTCAAGAACTTATGTTCGAAAAGAGCACTCATACTGATAAAACTCAGTATTATGATGCAATTATCAATGCAATTTTTAAAACAAAAAGAGAAAGAAATTTCTTGATTGAATTATCATATTTCATCCAAAGACTTACTATCGATCGCCTTCATATTGTTGGAGACATTTTTGATAGAGGACCAAGTGCACATCTTGTTATGAATAAAATAATAAAATATCACTCTGTTGATATTGAGTGGGGTAACCATGATATATTGTGGATGGGAGCAGCTTGTGGTAGTAAATTAGCCATCTGTAATGTCCTAAGAAATTCAGCTAGATACAACACTTTAGATACATTAGAAGACGGATATGGAATTAATTTACTCCCTTTAGCAAGATACGCTTCTAAATATTACCAAGACGATGATTGTACAATTTTTCTACCTAAAAATGACACAATTAAGCCAGATATTGATAAAGAACAACTAGTAGCAAAAATGCACAAAGCAATTGCGATTATTCAGTTTAAACTTGAAGGTTTAGTCTTTAGAAGAAATCCTAATTTTGATTTAAATAGTCGTTTATTACTTGAAGATATAGACTATACTTCTGGAACAATTACTATTGATGATGTAGTTTATCCCTTAAAAGATAGTTATTTTCCAACAATAGATCCACTAGATCCATATAAATTAACCGAAGAAGAGGAAAATCTCTTAGCACAATTAAAGAACGCCTTCTTAAATAACGATTTACTTCAATCACATATTGAATTTTTATTCCAAAATGGACATATGTTCTTAAAATACAATAATAATCTTTTATTCCACGGATGTATTCCACTTAATCCTGATGGAACTTTCTCAAAAGTGAATGTTGATGGTAAAGATTATTTTGGTAAAGAGCTATTTAATATCTTGGAAACCAAACTAAGAGTAAGTTTCTTACACCGCCACAACAAGAAAAGCAACAACAACAATGATTACTTTATCTTCTTATGGCAAGGAGAACACTCTCCACTATTTGGTAAAAAAGATATGAAAACGTTCGAACGTTATTTTATTAAAGATAAGAAAAGTCACTATGAAGAAATGAATAATTATTTCTTACAAAGAGAAGATGAAACAATTCTAAAAAACATTTATATAGAATTCAAAATAGATTATAATAAATCAAAAATTATTAATGGGCATGTTCCAAATGATATCTCAGCAGGAGATAGACCTATTCTCGCTAATGGGCGTATCTATGCGATAGATGGCGGAATGAGCAAGGCTTATGCATCTAGAATCAGTATCGGAGGATATACCTTAGTTATTGATTCTTATAAGATATTCCTAATGTCTCATGAAAGATTTACTACAACTTCAGACATAATTGAAAGAGAACAAGATATTATATCTCTAAATCAATCTGAAGAAGTAAATATTGAAAGAGAGTATCTCTATGATACAGATAAGGGTAAAAAGTTAAAAGAAGAAATAGATGATTTATATAAATTACTAGATGCATATAGAGATGGATTAATAAAAGAGTACCTAAAAGAAAAACAATCTCACATGAAGTGAGATTGTTTTATTCTTTTGTGCAAATTGCAACTACATAATTCGCTGAATGAGATATGCTTACCAATATTTTATCTTCAGGTCTATAACTTGATTTAATATATGGAGCACCAAAATCATCATTCAAAACTTCTACTTCTGTAAAATTCAAAGGTTTATCAAATTTCTTATATATTTTAGTGTATGCCTCTTTTGCTGCAAAACGTCCTGATACATACTCTAATTTTCGTTGTTCATTAGAAATAGAGTTATATCTTTCTAATTCAGCTTTCGAGAGAATTCTCTTTATGAATTTATCATTTAACTTTGGAAGAATCTGTTTAAATTCAACAATATCTATTCCGATTGCTTTACTCATTTAACCCCTCCAATATTTGATTTGAGAGATCATTTATACTTCTAAATCTGTGATTCAAAGCCGATTTAGAAATTCTCTTATTAAATGTTTCAAAACTTAAATCTGATAATTCATTTAAAGAAGATTCTGGGAATTTCTTTCTTAGTTCAATAGCTTCTTTCATACTAGTAGGTAACCTAGATATATCTACCATATTTTCTAGAACACTAATACTTCTTAATTGCTTATTAGCAGCCTCTAGAGTTTTATTTTGATTAGCTATTTCCATATTCATTACTCTTGTGATTGAGTTTACAAAGTCTCTTTTTATTCTCTCATCTTCAAATTCAAACAATGCACTAATGGCTCCTACCACTCTTAAGAAATCAGATATCTTCTCAGATTCCTTAATATAGGCTATATAGCCTCTCTTTTTCTTTGAAACTTTAGTATTTAAATTAAAATAATTCATTAAGTCTTTTAACGCATTTACATGCTCTTCTGTGTTCGAATGAATTTCAAGATGATAACTACTGCTTATAGGTGAATTAATAGATCCTGAAGCTAAAAAAGCCCCTCTTAAATAAGATCTCTTACAACATTCTTTCAATACAACAGTATCATCTATACCAATGAAGTAATTTTCATTCGTATTCATTAAACCAAGTTCATTAATAATCTCGTTTACTCTGCTTCTAATAACTATAATGTAGATATCTTTTTTCTTAAGCTTCATTTGCTTTTTTGATAATATATCAACTTCAATATTATATAATTCTTTTGTGCTCTTAATTACTTTTCTAGCAATCTGAATATTCGTAGTTTGAAATTCAATTCTGAGTCCATTACTGGATAAATTGATATTCCCATTTAACGTTAAAAGAGCTGATAATTCTGCTAATTGGCAGCATTTATCGGCTTTTAAACTTAGTAATTCACTTTTAGTGTTTGATGCAAAACTCATAGTATCACACTCTTTTTATTTTGTTATTTAATTATATCATCTGTAAATATAAATGTCTATAAATACTAAAAAAGGAGCTTGAGCTCCTAAGATAGTTTTTTGTTTAGTTCATTAATATATTTTGATACTTCAACAGCTGCGATAGATCCATCGCTTGCTGCAGTTATTATTTGACGTAATTCTTTATCTAATACATCTCCAATTCCATATACTCCTGGAATCTTAGTTGCCATTTTAGCATCAACATCAATATAACCCCATTTATTAGTAATTCCAAGATCTTTTATAAATCCTGTTTCAGGAATTTGTCCAATAAATACAAATGCGCCTTCTACCGCTAATTCTTGAACTTCTTTAGTTTTAGCATGTTTGATTGTTACGCTTTCAAGTTTGTTTTCACCATTATATGAAACAATTTCATATCCCAGTAAGAAATCCATTTTATTAGTAGCTTTCGCTTCTTCAACAGCTTTTGCATCTGCTTGAAGAGTTTCTAAAATGTTTACAACAGTAATATGTTTTACCATTTTAGACAGATAAGTTGCTTCTTCAATAGCGCTATTTCCACCACCAACAACAACGATATCTAAATCTTTAAAGAAAGCTCCATCACAAATTGCACACCAGCTAACTCCTTTACCAGTTAATCTAGTTTCACCAGGGGCATCAGTTCCTCTAGGAATAGTACCAGTTCCGATAATAACTGCTTTTGTTTTGTAAATATCTCCACTAGCAGTTTGAATTTCTTTGTAATCTCCTAAATCAACAATTTTAGTAACATCACCATATCTGTATTCAACACCTAGTTCTTGTGTATGATTAAACATTTTTTCACTAATTTCAAAGCCAGTAACTTTTCCAAGTCCTGTGTAGTTTTCAACTTCATAAGTAGTCATCATCTTCCCACCAGGAGCGGCTTTTTCTAACATTAAAGTTTTTAAGTTTGCACGTTGAGTGTAGAGAGCAGCAGTCATACCACCAGGTCCAGCACCAACAATAATAACATCATAATTATTCATATCTTTCACCTCGGTTTTCATTATATAGCATTTTCTTCCAAAGCTTTATAATAATGCTTTGTTTTCAATACTAGATGATTAAACAACATAAATGCAATTCCTCCAACAATCATTAATAAAGAAATAATTTGCGCAGTTCTAAGTCCTGTATTTCCTATATATAATGAATCTGTTCTCATTGCTTCTATAAAGAATCTTCCTGTACTATACCATATTAGGTATATTGGAAGTAAATCACCAGTTCTAATAAGTTTAGTTCTTCTTAAAATAAGTAATAATATAAATCCAGCTAAATTCCAAACTGATTCATAAAGGAATGTTGGATGATAATAATTTAATCCATCTGGTCCATGAAGATACATATTATTAGTAATATAATCTGGAAGATGCAGTGTTTCAGATAGAAACGCTCTTTGATTATCTAGAGATAATACAGGATTATCATTAACAACTCCACCAATTACTCCACCATGAGCTTCTTGATTAAAGAAATTACCCCATCTACCAAATGCTTGAGCAATCAAAAATCCCGGAGCAACTAAATCAAAAGCTCTTAAGAAATCAATTTTTTTAAATTTGGTAAAAAAGTAAACACTTATGAAAGCAGTAATAACTCCCCCATGAATAGCTAATCCACCATCTGAGATATTAATTATTTTAAGTAAATCATACTTATATCTATCCCATTCAAAGATAACATACCATAATCTTGTTCCAATAATAGACAGTGGAATAACAATGATTACTCCGTCCATTATGTCACTAGCTGTAATCCCTATTTTCTTACCTTCTTTTACTCCAAGAACAACAGCCGCAATCATTCCCAAAAGAATCATCACACTATACTTGTACCAAACAATAACACCTAAATCTAGAAATACATTTGGAATCGGATCAAAAACATGCATAATCATTACCTCTATTCTTTATATATAAGAAACTAAATATAATTCTTATTTTAAATTTCTTTTTCTAAAATTTTTTATTAACATAGTGCCTATTATATACCTAACTATGGTAAATATCGCTACAAATGCAATTAATAATGCCTCGTTATTAAAACTAAATAAATCTCCAAAGACGTAGACATCTAAAGTGTAAAAGATAGCTACATACCCAAAATAAAATACAAATCCCATGGATTTTATTACAAATGAAAAATGATTAAATAATACATATGTCTTATAAACTGTTTCAAAGAAAGTATAAGTTAAAGCTAAAATTACAATATAGATAATATCTGTATATTCAGCGAACCTAAATATTTCAATCACAAGATAAATTAAAGTGAGGTTTAATATAAAACTAAAAATGAAATTTACAAAAATATTGTGATGGAAAACACCCCCAAATTCAATTGATATCAAATTTCGCGGTTTGTTTTCTCGAGACTTTTGTTTAGCCTTTTCTAGCTCTTCAATGGCTTTTAAAAGATTCTCTATTTCTTCTTTTTCAGCAGTTAGATTCTCTTCGTTTATCTCTTTTTCTTGTTGCATTGGTTCTTTATTCATACATTACACCTCTAGAACTTTTTTTAAATATTCCCCTGTGAAACTTGCTTTATTTTTACTAATGTCTTCTGGAGTTCCAGTAGCTATGATTTCTCCACCCATGTCTCCACCTTCAGGTCCTAAATCAATAATATGATCCGCCATCTTAATTACATCTAAATTATGTTCAATAATTATTACTGTAGCACCTAAATTCACAATATGATCTATAACTTTTAATAATCTCTTTACATCATCAGTATGAAGTCCTGTTGTAGGTTCATCTAAAATATATAAAGTATTCTCAGTAATGCGTTTATGAAGTTCCTTCGCTAATTTAACACGTTGAGCCTCTCCACCAGATAATGTTGGAGCTGGTTGCCCTATTTTTAAATAACCTAATCCAACATCATTTAATATCTTCAATTTCATATGAGCTTTAGGTATGTTTTCAAAAAATATAACAGCTTCCTCGATAGTCATATCTAATACATCACTTATGTTTTTACCTTTATATTTAACTTCTAATGTCTCCGTATTATATCTTTTCCCATGACAAACTTCACATGGAACGTAAACATCAGGTAAAAAATGCATTTCTATTTTAATTAATCCGTCTCCACCACATGTTTCGCATCTTCCACCTTTGACATTAAAACTAAATCTTCCTTTTTTATATCCTCTAATTTTCGCTTCATTAGTTAATGCAAAGATATCTCTAATATTATCAAATACGCCTGTATAAGTAGCTGGATTACTTCTTGGAGTTCTCCCAATTGGTGATTGATCAATATTGATTATTTTTTCAAAATTTTCAACACCTAGTAATTTTTCAAAATCACCAGCAGGTTTCTTTTTACGGTAAATTTGATTAGACAACCCTTTATATAAACATTCATTAATCAAACTGCTTTTCCCACTACCACTAACTCCAGTTATCACTGTCAGTACTCCTTTAGGAATTACAGCACTAATATTTTTTAGATTATTTTGTTTGGCTCCTACAACTTCAATATAACCCTTATTATGTTCTCTTCTGAAGTCAGGAGTATCTATTTTTAAACGTCCTGAAAGATATTTTCCAGTTATACTGTTTTTGTCTACTAGTATTTCGTCAATTGTTCCTTGGAAAACAACTTCCCCTCCACTAAGTCCAGCTCCTGGACCTATATCAATAATTTGATCAGCTTTAAACATTGTTTCTTCATCATGCTCAACAACAATTAGGGTATTTCCTAAATCTCTCATTTTCTTCAATGTATTAATTAATTTGTTATTGTCTCTTTGATGAAGACCTATGCTTGGTTCATCTAACACGTAAAGAACACCAGTTAATTGTGATCCTATTTGTGTGGCTAATCTAATTCTTTGACTTTCTCCACCGCTTAATGTAGCGGATTGTCTTGATAAAGTTAAATAGTTTAGTCCAACATTTTCTAAAAAACATAATCTTTCAATTATTTCTTTTAAAACCATTTCACTAATTTTTTTATCTGTCTCATTTAACTCTAAACCTCTAAAAAACTTAATTGTATCTTTAATGGATAAATCAGTAAGAGAAATTATATCTATCCCACCAACTTTTACACTTAATGCTTTCTTGTTTAGTTTCTTTCCTTTACAAACCTTGCATGGACTAACTGACATATATCCTTCAATCCAATCTCTAATAAATCGTGAAGTAGTCTCCATATATCTTCTTTCAAAGTTTGTTATTACACCTTCGAATACATCATTTTTTTGATGTAAATATCCATTTTCAGATTTTCCACCAAAAATGAAAGTCATTTTATCTTTGCTACCATATAAAACTATATCTATATGCTCTTGAGACATATCTTTTACCTTTTGATCTAAATCAAAGTTGTAAAACTCAGCAGTTTGTCTTAACATTGCGAATGTGTAAGTATCAGTGTTTTGCCAACCTTTTATTGCTCCATTATTTATTGAAATATTTTTATCTGGAATCAATAATTCTGGATCTATTTTTCTTTTATAACCTAATCCGTGACATTCAGGACAAGACCCATATGGGGCGTTGAATGAAAATAACCTAGGTTGAAGGTCTCCAATGCTGAAATCACATTTAGGACATGCATAATGTTCACTAAAAATGTGTTCTTCTTCATTTATTAAAACAACTACTTTTCCTTCTCCAATATTTGCAGCAGTTTCTAAACTTTCAAATAAACGGCTTCTAATTCCGTCTTTCATTTTTAATCTATCAATAACGGCTTGAATAGTATATCGTTTATTTTTCTCCATATCAAAATCATTATCTAAATCAAGGATTTCTCCGTTAATTCTAACTCTTACAAAACCTTCTTTTCTTAATTGTTCAAATACTTTTTGATGAGTACCTTTTCTTTCTTTGACTAAAGGAGCTAAGATAACCACTCTACCTTCTGCAATTTCCAATACTTTTTCAGTCATTTGCTCAATACTTTGGCTTGATATTTCGATATTATGAATTGGACAGATTGGTTTTCCAATTCTTGCATATAGTAATCTTAAGTAATCATATATTTCAGTAACTGTCCCTACAGTACTTCGAGGGTTCTTAGATGTAGTTTTCTGATCAATACTAATTGCAGGGCTTAATCCCTCAATACTTTCAACATCAGGTTTTTCTAAATTACCTAGAAATTGTCTAGCGTATGCACTTAAACTTTCTACATATCTTCTTTGTCCTTCTTTATATATTGTATCAAATGCTAAAGAAGACTTACCACTCCCACTTAAGCCTGTCATTACAATTAGCTTATTCTTAGGAATACGTAAATCTATATTTTTTAAATTATTTTCTTTTGCGCCTTTAATATAAATCTCATTTAACATATAATCACCTATCTAGTAAATCTTTAAACTCCTGTTCAGATAATACTTTTAACCCTAGTTCAATTGCCTTTGTTAACTTACTACCAGCGTCACTTCCAGCAACAACATAGTCTGTTTTCTTGCTTACACTACCTGACACTTTTCCACCTAAAGACTCTATAATTGCTTTTGCTTCATCTCTTTTAAATATCTCAAGTTTACCTGTTAAAACAAATGTTTTAGCATTAAACTCATCTTTTTTCTTGATATTACTAGTATATCTAGTATTTAACCCTAAATGTTGTAAATCACTCAATAAAATTACATTTTCTTTATCTCTAAAATAATCAATGATACTTCGGGCGATTACATCTCCAATTTCATCGATACTAATTAAATCTTCATAAGTCCAGATTCCCATTTTATCTAAATCTGGGTAGTTAGCAGCAATAACTTTAGATACTTTTTCACCAACATGTCTAATTCCAAGACCAAATATCAACTTATCTAGGTTACTTTTTTTGCTTCTCTCAATATTTTCAAGAAGTTTATCAATACTCTTAATTCCAAAACCTTCTTTTACAATAAGTTCTTCTCGATGGTTCTTTAATAAGTAAATATCTTTAACAGACTTCAATAATCCATCATTATAAAACTGTTCAATGATTCGTTCTCCTAACCCTTCAATATACATAGCTTTTCCTGAAGCAAAATGTATTAATCCTTCCA
>DAOWHG010000072.1 GCA_030641535.1 Mycoplasmatota bacterium
CTGGTGGAACATACATTATGTATGCAGATGAAGACGATAGCCCTGTAGATGTAATTTTAACTGCTACTAGAGCTGGTTTACAAAAAGATTCAGAACTTGCAAAAGACTGGAATGACGGAGAATCAACAGGTACATTTAACTGGCAAGTTGCTTACTACAAAGGCTTAATCATAGCTGGTATTAGTGCTGATGCTAGAACTTTAGCTGCAAAAGTTAATGCTGGAACTGATTTAGTTTGGGACGATGTAAAAGATCTTAACTGGTGTGTTAGATCATCTACTTCATCAAGCGGATATATTTATCCTACATTATGGATGATGGACAATTTTGATGGTAAAGATTTTGATGACGCTTCTAGTGTTACAACTACTACTGGTTACGGAGACACAATGTCTAAATTAGCTACTGGTGTTTGTGATGTTGGTACTATTTATGCTGATGCTCGTCGTGACTATGCAGATGAATGGGTTGGAGATTATGGTAGAACATTAACTATATGGGATGAAACTGACGTTGTTGGTGTTACTTCAAATATTTATAATGATACTATTTCTGTAAGTGAAGTTAACTTAGACGAAGGAATTATCGAAGCTATTCAACAAGCATTCTTAAATATTGCTGAAACAAGAGAAGGTTTATTAGTTATGATGGTTTATTCTCATGACGGATATATTGTTGCTGTTGACGAAGATTATGATGACGCAAGAGCTGCAGCTGCATTATTAGCAGACTGATTTTAAAGAAAAAATAAATATGAATGTATGGCTTGTCCTTAACAAGGCAAGCCGTATTTTTATAGAAACGAGTGAGATTTATGATTAAATTTGAAAATGTTGGGAAGATATATCCCAATGGTACAGAAGCTTTAAGAAATGTAAGTTTGGAAATTGAACAAGGTCAATTTATCGCAATAGTTGGATTAAGTGGTGCTGGTAAATCAACTTTGATTAGATTAATAAATAAAATGCATGACGTTACTGCAGGTACTTTAACAGTTAATGATACAGTTGTTGATCATACTTTAACTGGTAAAGAATTACGTCGTTTTCGTCGTGGAATCGGAATGATCTTTCAATCATTTAATTTAATTGGAAGAACTACTGTAATAAAAAATGTTTTAGCTGCAAGAGTATCCGAAAAGTCTTTTTTTACTTCACTAATCGGATGGTATTCAAAAGAAGATAAAATTATTGCATTAAATGCTTTAGATCAAGTTGGTATACTCGAAAAAACATACGGAAGAGTAGATCAATTAAGTGGTGGACAAATGCAACGTGTAGCTTTAGCTAGAACAATTGCACAAGATCCTACTATAATATTAGCAGATGAACCTGTTGCTTCTTTAGATCCAATAACTGCAAATCAAGTTATGAGTGATTTTGAAAGAATCAATAAGGAATTAAGTATAACTATTATTGCAAATATGCATCATGTGGATTTAGCATTAAAATATGCAAGAAGAGTAATCGGTATTAATGATGGAGAAGTTGTATTTGATGGTCCTGCGTCAGCAATAAATAACGACACTCTAAAGAAAATATATGGTCGTGAATTAACTGATGACGATATCATGGATACATAGAAATGACAAATTTCTTTAAAGCAGTTTATAACTTGATTAAAAGGACCCTTGCAGTAATTAAAGATATATTTGTTCCTGGCAAGATTATTATTAAGGATGGAAAAGAAGTCTATCCACCTAAACCAATTGGGCCTTATGTAGTCATCATTCTAATTATTGTAGTGTATTTTGCTGCAAAAGCTACAGACTTTTCAATACCTGTCTTAGTTCGAAGAATGTTAGACTTTAAGTTTGGTCCCTTTTCGTTAGTGAAAAGATACTTTCCACCTGATTGGTCGTTTTGGCCAGAAATAATTGATCCACTTTTAGAAACAATTCAGATGTCTTTCTTAGGAAGCTTTTTAGGTGCAGTATTTGCACTTCCTGCTGCTTTCTTTGCAAGCTCAAACATAAATAAAAACAAGATTCTTTTAACCTCTTCGCGATTAATATTATCCTTATTTAGAACATTACCAATAATCATTTATGCATCTTTATTCACTTTAATATTTGGTCTTGGTGCTGTTGCGGGGACTATCGCGATTACTTTGTTCACTTTTAGTATAGTATCAAAAATGTTATACGAGAAAATTGAAACTGTTGATTTAGGAGCTTTTGAGGCAATACAATCAACTGGAGCCTCAAAAGGAAAGAGTTTTATAACCGCAGTACTCCCACAAATCCTTCCAAGTTACTATTCAATGAGTTTATATAGTTTTGAGATAAACATCCGTTATGCTGCAATCTTAGGATATGTAGGTGCCGGTGGTATTGGATTTGACTTAGATAATGTTATGAAAAATATAAGATTAAACGATAGAGTCGTTGTTATTTTATTCTTTATATTAATTGTTGTAGTACTAATCGAATCTCTTTCAAGGTTCCTTAGAGGGAGGTTGGGCTAATGAAAAATAAAATTTCTCCTCAAGTACAAGAGATGTATGATGCAGTTCCAAAAGTTATCTTAAAAAGAACTATTATATTTTTATCAATAGGTATAATGCTCTTTTGGAGTTTCAGTGCCTTAGAATTCCATTCAATTAATCAAAATGGATTACAAGTAGTTTTTAATATTTTAAAATATTTTGTTTGGCCTGACAGCCAAGGAGACCTTTCAATATTTCAAAGTATTGTTGCAAGTTTTAAATATTTCTTATCCCCAAGTAGTTATCCAGAGTTTGATTCTGTAATTTCGAGATATTTATTCTCATTAGAGGATTATCATGTTCCATATTTAATGTATGAAACAATAATGATTGCCGTAATTGGTACATTATTTGGAGCTTTCCTATCTATTCCTTTAGCTTTTGTTTCAAGTAGAAACATTACAGGAAGATTTGTTTCAATATTAGGAACATTCTCAATTACAGTAATTAGAACCTTCCCAATATTCGTTTGGGGAATAATCTTTATTAAAGTTAAAGGTGGACCTTTCGCTGGTGTTTTAGCAATTGGTGTATCATCTGTAGGTATGATATCAAAAATGTTTATCGAGGCTATTGAAGATATTGATAAAGGTATCCTTGAAGCACTTGACTCAGCAGGATGTACAACACTACAAAAAATCAGATACGGAATTATTCCACAGTTATCAGCTAACTTTATTTCTGTTACTATTTATCGTTTCGAAATTAACGTTAAGAACGCAACGATATTAGGTATGGTTGGTGCTGGTGGTATCGGATTCACATTAATCGATGCTATTGGTAGTTTCAATTTCGGTGTAGTTGCTGTTTGTTTATGGGGAATTATCCCTGTAGTGTTACTGATTGAATACTTCAGTACTCGAATAAGAACTAAGCTTACAACTGGAGAATAACAAATAAAAACGCCTTTACAGGCGTTTTTTTATTATAATATTATTGCTGTTCATTAATTGTTAATTTTTATAGGAAAGTATTGTTTTCAAAGATGCAGAAGCAATCTTTTTTAGACTTTCATAATCTAAACGATTAGATGTATCGGCTCCAGTATGATAATAATTCGATCTAAAATTGGCAGTATCAGTAATAAATATTCCAGGAATTCCAGCTTGCCAAAATGGTGCATGATCTGAGCGTAATGTATCCATCATATGTCTCTTTATATCATTATAATCCAAGGGAATGGGAAGACCAAAATAAGGTATATCAATTTCAGAACATCTACAATGTTTCAAAAATTCATCAAATATATTTTGTGAATTTTTGTCACACATTACGCCTATAAAATTCCCTATAGTTTTATTCATTTCAGTTTTATGAAGTTTTACAAATGGTATGATTTCGCCTCCAAGAGGTAATTTCTTTTGAGTATTAGCCTGATTTGATATCCAACCTAAAGAATCATAATTAATAATATTACTAACTTGGATATTTTCTTCACGGATTTTCTTAACAAACTCTTGGCTCCCAATTGAATAAGTTAATCTCCCATTTGTATATTCACTTTCAAAGTTATCGAATACTTCTATCATTATCTTAAGATATTTGATTTCATCATCTTGTAGCGAATTTTCTAGTTCCTCAAATATTTCTCTATATACTTGATTATATTTTTTTAATTGTCTTACCTCTTTAAAAATTAACCCTTTTATCTTTTGACTAAACTTAAGCATTTGAGCTGTAGTAAATCGATGTAATTCATCGTGAATCCCACAATTAAACAATTTATCTTCAATAGCTTTATTCAACCCAGGATGTTTCTCTTCTAAGGTAAAAGCTGCGATAATTACTGTTGGTGGGTTATCCATTTGACTTAGAACTCTTGCGATTTCAAGAGAAACCGCTACGGCAGATAAATTATCATTTGCTCCAGGACAATCCCTTACCGTATCATAATGAGACCCTAGAACAATAGCAGGTTTACTTTTATCTCCGATGTATCCAATGATATTTCTAAACGGTTCTTTCATCCCTTTAACAAAGAACTCTTGTTCTTCAGTTTCTATATTATAGGATTTCAACTTATTAACAATATATTCTCCTGCATCATTTAAAGCATCCATATTATCAAGTGGATATTTTGGTCCTTCTAGATCTACTACTGTTTTATAAATTTCATCGATACTGATTTGATTCAAGCTAGTATTATTATTCATTATTATTCCTCCTCTGGTGACCCAAGTAAATACATTTTATCCTTTTCAATTCATTTCTAATTATATTATATTACTTGGATATTACAAACAATAATTCATTACATTCTCTAAATCACAAATCACACAAATACAAAGCCACTCATCGAGTGGCTATATTATTATTCCCATTCAATTGTTCCAGGTGGCTTAGATGTTATATCATAAACTACTCTATTTATTCCTTTTACTTTATTAATAATTCTTGAAGCCACAAGGTCTAAAAAATCATAAGGTAATCTGCTAAATGTTGCTGTCATAAAATCAATTGTATTTACACTTCTTATAGCTGCAACATATTCATAAGTTCTTTTATCTCCCATTACTCCTACAGATTTAACCGGTAATAATGTAACAAAAGCCTGAGATACAGCGCTGTATATATTATGATTAATTAACTCATCAATAAAAATTTCGTCAGCCTCTTGAAGTATTTTTATTTTTTCGATAGTTACTTCTTCAATTATTCTAATTCCTAGTCCGGGTCCTGGAAAAGGATGTCTCATTATCATTTCCTTTGGAATACCTAATTTGAGACCAATTCTTCTAACTTCATCTTTAAACAACTCTTTAAGAGGCTCTAATAATTCAAAATCCAAATCATCAGGTAATCCTCCAACGTTGTGATGTGATTTAATTGTCTCACTAGGTCCATTGACAGAAACACTTTCTATAACATCTGGGTAAATAGTTCCCTGTGCTAAAAACTTTGCATCTTTATATTCTTTCTTAGCATCTTCAAATACCTTAATAAACTCATTACCAATAATTTTTCTTTTCTTTTCAGGATCACTTACACCTTTTAATTTCTCAATGAATTGATCTCCTGCGTTTACTCTTACAACATTCATATTAAAATTATTAGCATAAAGACTCATTACCTTATTACCCTCGTCTTTTCTTAATAACCCAGTGTCAACAAAAATGCAAGTTAACTGATCACCAATAGCTTTATGAATTAAAGTAGCAGCAACACTTGAATCAACACCTCCTGAAAGGCCTAGGATAACTTGTTTATCTTGAACTTTATTTTTTATTTCTTCAACTGCCGTTTTAATATAATCATTTAAATCCCAACTTTGAACTGAGTTACATATATCTAAAGTAAAATTACTAATAATTTCTTTACCAAAAGTAGTATGGGTAACTTCTGGATGAAATTGAAGATTATAGATTTCTAATTTTTTATGCTTTGCGATAGCAATACATGAATCTGTATTACCCAGTTCATAAAAGTCATTTGATAATTCATCAACGTGATCTCCATGACTCATCCACACAGTTGATGCATTATTTAAGCCTTTAGTTAGTTTTGAATCCTTAATAATGTTCAAAGTGCTTTTACCATATTCTCTATTAGCTGAAGGGCTAATTTTTCCATTAAATAGGTACTGAGTTATTTGCATCCCATAACAGATTCCTAAAATTGGAATCCCTAAATTGAATAGTGTTTTTTCAATGTGAGGAGCACCTTCATCATAAACACTATTTGGTCCACCAGAAAGAATAATCCCTTTTATAGAATCATCTTTAAAATAGTCTATTTCTTTATTATAAGGTACTATTTCTGAATATACTCCTAATTCTCTAACTCTTCTCGCAATCAATTGGTTATATTGAGATCCAAAATCTAATACAATAATTTTATCCATCTTTTCTACCTCTTAATGACTTATTTCCAATATCTTTTCGATAAATTAGATTTTCACACTTAATTTTTAAGATATTATTATAAGCTCTTTCTTGAGCATCTTTTAACGTCATTCCTTCACCAGTTACTAGTAATACTCTTCCCCCATTTGTTTTTAAAATATCATCTTCAAGAATTGTTCCCATTTGAAAGACAATACCAGAAGTATCATCAATACCATTTATTGGGAATTTTGTAAGATATTTTGAAGGATATCCATTTGAAGCCATAACTACTCCTAAATGAAACTTATTAGACCACTTAACCTCAGTCATTATATTATCAAATAAATTCATTACTATCAAAAGAATATCTGATTCTAACTTTGGTAGAATCACTTCTGCCTCAGGATCACCAAATCTTGCGTTAAACTCAATAACTTTCGGACCTTCTTTGGTTAATATTAATCCCCCATATAAAAAGCCTGTAAATACTATTTTTTCAGAATATAAAGCTTCGACTGTTTTTTTCAGAATTTCATTTATTGAAAATTCAATACTAGATTTATCAATGATAGGCACGGGAGAATAAACACCCATTCCCCCAGTGTTAGGGCCTAGATCATTATCACTTAATCGTTTATAATCTTGAGCTATAGGCATTGGAATCATTAGTTCATCATGGACAAACGTCATCAAAGAAAACTCTTCTCCATCTAAGAATTCTTCAATTATTACATTACCATCTCCATATTTTTTATCTAGCAACATTACTTTAAGTGCATCAATTGCCTCATCAACAGAATTAGCTACTACAACTCCTTTTCCAAATGCTAATCCATCATATTTAATAACTGTTGGAATAGAATTACTTAGGACGTAATTTTTGGCTTTATCGAAATTGTTAAATATTTCATAATTAGCCGTTGGAATATTATACTTCTTCATTAATTCTTTTGCGAATTTTTTAGATGATTCTATTTGAGTAGCGGCTTTTGTGGGTCCAAATACTAAAATATCAGTTTCACTAAAAGTATCAGTTATCCCATTTTCTAAATATACTTCACTTCCTGGAATTACTAAATTTATATTTTTTTCTAAAGAGAACTTCAGTATCTCTTGATTATTTAATGGATTTATATCTACACATTTAGCAAACTTTGCTATTCCAGGATTTCCTGGTATAGCAAATAATTTTGTTAGCTTATTAGATTTACTTATCACTTGTGAAAGTGCATGTTCCCTTCCACCACCACCGATAATTAATACATTCATCTCATCACCTCTAATGTTTAAAATGTCTATGATTCGTAAAGACCATAACTATTCCTAGTTCGTTACAAGCTTTGATTGAATCTTTATCTCTAATTGATCCCCCTGGTTGAATTATCTTATTTACTCCATATTCATGAGCCAATTTAACAACATCATCAAATGGAAGAAAAGCGTCACTCGATAGAGTTAAATTTTCTGAGAAACCATTATTTTTAGCGCTTTCTAATGCTATTTTAGCAGCTCCAACTCGATTCATTTGCCCAGCTCCAATACCGATAGTATTCATACCATTAGTTACAACAATAGCATTTGATTTAACGTGTTTAACAACTTTCCAAGCAAAGAATAATTCTATTAACTCTTTTGTTGTCGGTTCTTTTTTTGTAGCTACTTCTAAGTTGTTTAAAGGTACTAAATAATTATCAATCTCTTGTACTAATAGTCCACCGTTCACTGTAACTTGCTGGAATTGATCAGTATTATCTAGTTTTGTGTTTAATTTAAGTACACGCAAATTTTTCTTTCGTGATAAAACACTTAATGCTTCATTTGTATATGATGGTGCAATTACTATTTCAAGGAATATCTTGTTTAATTCAACTGCTAATTTCTCAGTAACTTCTCTGTTTATTGAAACGATTCCACCAAAGATTGAAACTGTGTCACTTTTGTATGCAAGATTGAATGCGTCAATTATATTGCCTGCTGAGCCCACTCCACAAGGATTCATATGCTTAAGTGCTACAACTGTTGGACTTGAAAATTC
>DAOWHG010000075.1 GCA_030641535.1 Mycoplasmatota bacterium
TGGCAGGGGCGGAGAGGATCGAACTCCCGTAGACGGTGTTGGAGACCGCTGCATAACCATTTTGCTACGCCCCTAAAAATAGAAACACACTGTTGGAAAATGGTGGAGGGGGACGGATTCGAACCGCCGAACCCTAAGGAACAGAGTTACAGTCTGTCGCGTTTAGCCTCTTCGCTACCCCTCCAACATGGCAACTATTAAGCCTTACTCTTTTTTAGCGCTATTTCATTATAGCAAAGTCATTTTCAAAAAGCAACTATTAAAAGAGAAAATTAAAAGAGGATTTTTCAATCCTCTTTATAATTTAACGTCATATCCTTTTGATTCTATTATTTCAATTACTTGTTCTTGTGATTTGTCTTTAAGCTCTACTTCTACTGTTTTAGTAAGTAAATCTATTTCTACTTTATCGAATCCATTTTCATTCAATGCTTTTCTTATTGTCATTTCACAATGTCCACATGTCATATTTGTAACATTAACTTTCATCATGTCACCTCCTTCGCTTTTAAACTCAGGTAATTTATATCCTTTTAGTCTTAAAGCGTTTAAGACTACCATTATCGATGAGAATGCCATAGCGGCAGCCGCAACTACCATACTCAATCTTCCTGTTGCCGCCATTGGTATGGCTACTAAGTTATATGAGAATGCCCAGAAGAAGTTTTGATATATATTTCTCATTGTAGCGTTACTCATATCAATTGCCTTTATTACTAGACCAAGATCATGACTCATTAATGTAACATCAGATGAATCAATAGCAATATCTGTTCCACTTCCCATAGCAAATCCTACATCCGCAAGTTTTAAAGCTGGTGCATCGTTAATTCCATCTCCAACAAATGCAACTACTTTTCCTGAAGCTTGTATCTCTTCAACAATTTGTGCTTTTTCATGAGGTAAGACACTTGCGTAAATATTATCTATTCCAAGTTCTTTCGCAATAGCTTTAGCTACAACTTCGTTATCACCAGTAATCATATATGGCTCTAGCCCACGTTTTTTCATTTCGGATATAACAGACTTAGATGTATCTTTTATTTCGTCTCTAACAGCGTACATTGCTTCTACAGAGTTATCTATCACAATGAAGTTAGTTGTTTTAGCCTCACTAAGTAATCTATTGTATTCTGAATTATATTCTTTATAATCGATTTTTAAATCTTCAAGTATTTTTACAGATCCAATATAGATAGTTTTGTCTAAAACTGTAGCTTTTATACCTTTACCATCCAATACTTCAAAATTAGTAACCTCAAAAGTATTTGCATCTTTTTCTTCACCATACTCTTTGACAGCTTGGCTTATAGGATGAGTTGATTCTTTTTCTATACTATAAACTATATCTAATACTTCTTTGTTTCCTGTAAAATCTGTAACTACAGGTTTTCCTATTGTTAGTGTTCCTGTTTTGTCAAAAGCTATTGCCTCAATCTTTTTAGCTAACTCGAAGAACTCTCCACCTTTATATAAAATGTGATTTTGAGCTGCTTTACCGTTCCCTACTAAAATACTTGTAGGAGTGGCTAGTCCTAAAGCACACGGACAGCTAATAACTAAAATTGCGACTGTTCTTTCAAATGCGATACTAAAATCAAAACCAAGTACAGCGAACTGAATAAAGAAATTAAGTATTGCAATCGATACTACTAATGGAACAAAATACGATGCTATTTTATCCGCAGTTCTCTGAATAGGAGGCTTCGCTGCACTGGCTTCTTCAACTGTTGAAATAATTTGACTTAACAAGGTATCGCTACCTATTTTAGTTGCTTCAATAATTATTTTTTCTCTTAAGTTAATTGTTGCTCCAATAACTTCAGAGTCTTTTTTCTTTTTAATTGGGATACTTTCACCAGTTATCATTGATTCATCAACATAACTAGTTCCTGACAATACTTTCCCATCAACTGGAATCTTTTCATTTGCTAAGACAATAATATTGTCACCTAATGTAACATCATCAATATTAATCATCTTTTCTATTCCATCTTTTATAACTCTCGCTTCTTTAGCTCCTAAATTAACTAAAGCAACTAATGCATCAGTAGTTCTTTCTTTAGCAATATGTTCTATATAATTACCAATTAGAACCATTGTAATGATTAACGCACTTATTTCAAAATAATAAACTGGGTGCATTTGTGTTTCAATAAATAGATGTACAAATAATAAGTACATGCTATATAGATAAGCACTAGTAGTTCCAAGTACTACAAGAATATCCATTCCAAGGACTTTCTTTCTTATACTGTTGTATGCACCTAAGTAGAATCTTCTCCCTACATAAAACTGTACTATTCCCGATATACCCAATTGGAATAATCCATCTTTAAATAGATTTGGAACGTATATAAAATCAAACCACTTAAGATGTCCAAACATTGCCCATAAAAGTGGAATACTAAAGAATATTGATATATATAATTCCCTACGCATTTTAAGACGTAGTTTCTTATTATCCTCAAGCGTTTCTTCAAGTACAGGTACATATCCTGCTTGTTTAACAATATCAGCAATCTCTACTAAACTATATTTTTTTTCATCATATTCAAATAATACTTTACCTGCTCCAACATTAACTTTTGCACTAATTCCTTCATAATGCTCAAAAGTATTCGTAATTGTCATTGCGCACATTGCACAAGTCATCCCATCAACTCGCATTGATTTTTTTATCATCTAGCTCACCTCGTTTTTAAATACATTGCACACGTAGACATTTTGATCTTTAATTTCCTCATGTTTAAGAAATACTTGATGATCTTTTATCAACATGGCCTCTTTCATTTTAATTTCTACAATATGATCAACTAAGAATTTGTTTTTCTTAAATTCTTCTGTTAGAAAATAAAAAGCTCTTTGCTTCTCTCTTCTAACTCCCACTATTCCAGCATCTTTTAAACTTATAAGATTCTTTGAAATATTTACTTGTCTTATACCTGTGATTTCTTCTAACTCACAGACACAAAGTTCATTTTCTAGCAATAAACTTACAAGGCGTAGTTTTGTATTATTACTAATACTTTTTAAAAATACTAAGCTTTTCACAATGAATCACCCTCTCGCCTTTATATTACACCTTGGTTATATTCCATACAAGGAATATGCAAATATTCTAAATAATGAATTTAAATTGTAAAGACTATCTTTGCGGACTAGTAGACAAAGAAAATATAATAGCATATAATACAATTGAAATAAGAAAATTGTTCATCAAAATTCGGAGGATAAACTATGAAAATTATAGAAAACTATAAAGATGTTGATAAGATAATCAACAAGGATTTAGTGATGGTTATAGCCAAAACACATACATGTTCATCATGTCAAACAATTGCGAGCATGTTAGAAAATAACTTAAAACATTATTATCAAATTGAGATCTATTCAATATATGTAGATGATATTGATAAATTTAGAGGCGAGTTCTTGATATTTAGTGTTCCCACTGTCCTTATATTTAATAAAGGTAAAGAGATTCTAAGGGAATCAAGATATATGAATTACGCTAAGATAGATCGTTTGATTGAAATGTTTAACTCATAAAAAATAAAAAGGTAGACAATAAAATTTGTCTACCTTTTTTATGAGCCAAATAAAAACTGATTGTGCTGAGCACAATCAGTTTCAAAAGTAATATTTTGTTACATTCTCATGAACCACTTGATAAATACATAGAAAATGATTAATACGAATAGAACTGCAGGTAAGAAAGTTATCATAGCAGCTAAAATAATAGCGGTGATATCCCCTTTTTCTAAGTCAGATTCTTGAAATTCTTTTATTAACCTTTCGGACTTTTCTTTACGTTTTTTACGTGATTCATATTTAAAATAATCAAACATTTATTTCAACTCTTTACCTGGATAATGACATGCAACAAAATGTCCCGGCTTTTCTTCAACTAATGCAGGTATTTCTTGTTTACATTTCTCAGTTGCGATTGGACATCTAGTATGGAACTTACATCCAGAAGGTGGATTTACATTTGAAGGAATATCTCCTTCTAATATAACTTTTTTCTTTTCAACTCCACGATCAGTTGTAGGAATAGCTCCAATTAACGACATTGTATAAGGATGTAATGTACTATTATAGATTTCATCACTTTCAGCTAACTCAACAACATCACCTAAATACATAACGCAAATTCTATCACTAATATGTTTGATAACACTTAAATCATGAGAAATAAATAAGTAAGTTAATCCCTCTTGATCTTTCAAGTCCATTAATAAGTTAATAATTTGAGATTGAATTGATGCATCTAAAGCTGAAACAGCTTCATCACAAACAATAAATTTTGGTTTCAAAGCAAGTGCACGAGCAATCCCGATTCTTTGTCTTTGTCCACCTGAAAATTGATGTGGATATCTATGAATCATATAAGGTTGAAGACCTGATTTATCCATAACTTCTAAAACATAATTTTCAAGTTCTTTGCTTCTAGCTTTATAAACTTTATGTTCAACTAATGCTTCTGAAACAATTTGTCCAACAGTCATTCTAGGATTTAACGAAGAATAAGGATCTTGGAAAATAATTTGCATTTCAGTACGATAAGGAATTAATTGTTTTTGGCTTAATTCACTTATATCTTCACCATCAAAGATTACTTTTCCATCTGTAATTTCCTCTAATTTAAGAATAGTTCTTCCTAAAGTTGATTTACCACAACCTGATTCTCCAACTAAACCTAAAGTTTCTCCGGCTTTGATTTCAAAGTTTACACCATCAACTGCTTTAACAAGTAGCGGTTTAGAAAACCACTTAGGATTTTTATGTGCGTAATATTTTTTTAACCCTTCAAGCTTAATCATAGGTCTGTCCATTATTTAGCACCTCCACTACGTTTTTTAGTGTCTGGATAAAAGCATCTAACTTTTTGCCCTTTTTCAACTTCAACTAAATCTGGTTCTTCTTTGTGACATTTATCAGTAGCAAAATCACATCTAGGAGCAAATTTACATCCAATTGGTAAACTTAATGGATGAGGTACGGTACCTTCGATAACAGGTAAGCGTTCAGTGTTTTGAGTAATTTTTGGAATTGATTCCAATAATCCAACACGATAAGGATGCGAGAATTTAGAATCAATAAATATTGTTTCTACATCCGCAAACTCAACAATTTGTCCACAGTACATAACTGCTACATCGTCTGCCATTTCATTTATTACACCTAAATCATGTGTAATAAATAAGATTGCAGTGTTTAATTTACTTTTTAAGTCATTCATTAATTTTAATATTTGAGCTTGAATTGTTACATCTAAAGCAGTAGTTGGTTCATCTGCGATTAATAATTTAGGTTCACAAGCTAATGCCATCGCTATCATAACACGTTGTCGCATCCCACCTGATAATTGGAATGGATAGTTATCGATAACTTGTTCAGCACGTGGAATATAAACAGCTTCTAACATCTTAATAGATGCAACTCTTGCTTCTGCTTTAGTCATATTTCTATGTAATCTTAAAGCTTCTCCAATTTGTCTCCCTATTCTAAAAACAGGGTTTAATGATGTCATTGGTTCTTGAAATATATATGAAATATCATTTCCACGAATTTTTAAAAGTTCTTTTTCATCTAAGGTTGCTAAATCTTTCCCAGCATGAATAATTGAACCTGATTCAATATATCCGTTAGACTCAAGTAAGCGTACAACGCTCATTGCAGTAACAGATTTACCACTACCTGATTCACCTACAATACCTAGTGTTCTACCTTCCTGGATATCGAAAGTAACACCATTAACAGCTTTTACAATACCTCTCTTTGTAGTAAAGAAAGTTTTTAAATCATTAATTTCTACTATTTTATTTGTCATAACTCTCACTACCTATCATTCGACTTTGGATCAATCGCATCACGAAGTCCATCACCGATTAAATTAATGCTTAATACAGTAATAAACAACATAAATCCTGGAGGTATCCATAGCCACCAGCGTGATCTAATTACTGTAGATGTTTGTCCACTTGTTAAAAGGTTTCCTAGAGATGGTTGAGTTGCGCCGTCAGCCCCAAATCCTAGGAATGATAATCCTGCTTCAGTTAAAACAAATCCTGCAAATCCTAATGTTGCTGATACTATAACAATACTAATAACATTAGGTAAGATATGACGAAGAATGATATTTCTAGTTTTAATTCCTAAAGCCTTAGCTGCTAATATGAAGTCGCTTTCTTTAACTGAAAGAATTTGTCCACGAATCATACGAGCGAGTCCGGTCCAGCCAATCAAACCAAGTATCACCATTATCAAGTAAACCTTGGCGGAGTCACTCATATCCAAATCAGACTGCTTTATAATAAAGGATAGGGTGATTGCGAGTGGTAAGAATGGTATAGATCTCACTATCTCGGCAAATCTCATTAATAAATTATCTGTTCTACCTCCAACGTAACCAGAAACAGAACCTACTAAAACACCAATTAATGTTGCAATAGTTACTCCAACAAAACTAACTTTCAAAGAGAATTTAGTTCCCTCAATTATTCTAAAGAACGTATCTCTACCTAAACGATCACTACCTAATACTAAGAATCTATCTGCAAAGTATGTGTCTTCAGTTCCTTTATCATATTGTGTGGATACCATTGTAAATGGTGGAGTGTTCATATTTGGAATATCAGTTATTAATGGATTATAAGGAAATATCCATGAAAGTACAAAAACAAATATTATTAAAACTAAGAACAAGTATAATCCAAACATTGCAAGTTTTTTGCTTTTAAAGTTCTGAATTATCATTTGCATAGGAGTTAATACTTCATCATCACGTTTTTCTTTCTTAAAATTAGAAAAGAAATCTTTAATTTTATCTATAAATTTCATATTGTCCTCCTATCACTGCAATTTGATACGTGGATCTACTATCGCATATCCAATATCCATAATTACATTCGCTAATAGCGCTAATCCAGCGTAGAACATATTCATAGTTAAAATGATCATGTAATCGCGATTATTAAGCGCTTGAATTAATTGATTACCAATTCCAGGCCAGTTGAACATTCTCTCAATAATTGTTGCCCCACCAAATAAAGCCGGGATTGAGAATGCCACTAATGTGATTACTGGAATTAAAGCGTTTCTAAATGCGTGAGAGTAAACAATAACTTTCGAAGTAAGTCCTTTAGATTTTGCAGTTCTAATGTAATCTTGACTTAAAACGTCAAGCATTGCATTTCTAATGTAACGTACTGTACCTGCTAATGAACCTATAATTAATACAGTAGCTGGTAATGCCATATGCCATAACAGGTCTAGAAAATACATAAACCCTGTTAATTTTTCATCAGGGAACAATATAGCATTTGATGACATTCCACTTATTGGGAATATATTAATTATAATTGCGAATAAGAATATTAAGATCATTGCAAAAAAGAACGACGGTAACGAAATTCCGACCAGAGAAAATACCTGCCAGAAATTGTCATAGGACGTATACTTTTTAACAGCTGATTTAATACCAATTGGTATCGCCAATAAGAATGAGAATATGATAACAAAAAAGTTCAACTGTATTGAATTACTTAAATAAGTACCAACATGGTCCTTTACAGGTATATTATAAAAGAGCGAATACCCGAATTCTCCTTGTGCAACATTTGTAACCCAAATAAAATATTGTTCAGGTAAAGACTTGTCTAAACCTAACTCTGCTCGCTTCCTCGCGATCAATTCTTCTTGTTGTTCAACTGTTAATTTTTGCATTACTAGTGGGTCTATCATGCCGTCAATCGGATCTCCTGGCATGATCTTTACAATCCCAAAAATAA
>DAOWHG010000107.1 GCA_030641535.1 Mycoplasmatota bacterium
CAAAGAATAATCATCGATTAAAAAATGGAGATGAGAAAGAAGTTGTTTATAGTGAAAACAAATTAGTTCACGAAACTAAAAGAATATATAACGATTTAAAAGAGGCTACAGTATACATCTTTAGAGACGCTAAACCAATTCTTATGGTAATGGTTATCATCTTAATTAGTTCAACTCTCGTAGGACCATGGTTCGCAATTGGAGTTCCATATATGATAAAAGAGTATTTCACATTTTCATCAATGGCACCAGAATACATTTTAGCTTCTAGCCAGTTTGTAGAATCAGTCGGTGTAATAATAATGAGTCTCGTAGTTGCAGCAATTGCAAAAAAATTCAAAATTTATCAATTATTCAGATTTGGTGGACTAACATTCACAGTGATTGGAGTACTATATTTCTTAGTAATAAAATCATTTGATACAGCGTTTATTGAAGAAAATGCATTCATTATAATATTTATATCAATCAATTTTATAGCTGGAATGGTAAATGCAGTAATAAATGCTCCTTTACAAGCATCAATACAAAAGTATATTGATCCAAATAAAATTGGAAAAGTTGTAATGATTATGGATTCATTTGGTGGTCTTTTGTTTCCTCTAGTTGCACTACTTACAGGATATCTAATTGATTACCATAGTTTATATTATCCAATGTACGTAATGATTGCAGGGATGTTTATAATAACAATTATCTCTTACAAATCAAAAGCAATAAAAGAACTCATTTAATATAAAAATAATTTTATTCCCAAGTAAAAAGCAGTCCACTAAGTGGTCTGCTTTTTACTTATTTTTTTTGCTCTTTTTCTTTCAATTAACTTTGTCAAGTATTTTGATTTAACTTGCTCACTAGCCATTATTTGTTTAATAGGAGGTAATTTCAAAATCACTCCTAAAATCGAAGCTAAAATACGATGATTAAAATGCGCTTGATTATCAAAAATTAGATTTTGCAGTTTTCCTCTTTCTATTGCTTCAAGCACAATTCTATGATTTAAATTTATAGGTGTAAATACTCTAGTTTCTCTTTCGTCCATAACAATAGCATCTGGTTTACAAACTCTGACACAAACTCCACATCCAATACAATTTTCCTCAACTAATTTAGCAATTTTTTGAGTCTTCTTTGTTGAGTGTTTCGATACTAAAGTTAGAGCTTCAACGGGACATACATTGACACATAATCCACATCCAATACACTCCTCATCAATTATTCTAGCTATATAGTTTGATGAATTGATTGATTGAGATGCTCCTACTTTTCTTGCTCCTATTAGAGCCTCACAACAACAACTACAGCAGTTGCAAATAAACGCAACTTTGTTTTGAACATTTTCTCCAAATTGAACTAAATTATGTTCTTTAGCTAATTCAAGCAAATCAAGACATTCATCTTCTGTGATTTGTTTAGCATATCCATATTTTGTCAAAGAAGCAGCTGTATTATTAAAAGTCATACATATTTCCATTGGAGCATCACAAGCTTCATTTACATGTGATTTTTTATGACGGCAATAACAGGTTCCAACACCAATATGAGATGCTGTCTTAATTACTTCTGAAGCTCTTTCATAATCCAATACATATAACCCTTTATCTTCAATTGTTTCTTCACGAACAAAAGCTCTTCCTAGAGGTGTCGGCATTGAAAATAATTCAGTTACAAATTCATCCTCAACATTAATGTATTGGTAGAATAATTCACTAAGAACTTTTTGATCTAACTTTCCTCCTACTCTCATTAAAGAGAATTCAAAGAAACCAGCCATCGGAGGAGGTAAAGAATAAAAAGAATTATCACCTACACAGATATCAATTAATAAAGCTCTAGAAGCAAGTTCTTCTAAAATAGAGCTTGATTCTTCAATGCTTTTCTTCCAAGCTTTTGAAGCAGTATTTGCATTGAAAGGTTTAAGTGGAAGTAATGATACAAGTTTAGCTTCTTCTTCTGAAAACATCACATTAAGAATTTTGTACAATGTTTCTGAAGGTGGAGCCCCTAAAGGAAACTTATTTAATCTTTTAACTAATTTTTCATATCCTTTTCTAGCTGTATTATGTCCCATAATATCCTCCTAATTTTTTTATCCTAAATTTTTGTCTTTCTAGTTCTATTTTTTTTCTTAATTATTTTTGTGTTACTTCCTTAAAAAAGATTCGTTACGGTGTATTATTCAAATCCTGAAACTCATTAATTTTAAGATAGAACCATTCTTTAGTTGTGTCTACCTCAGTGAAGTCTTCTAGAAGATCAAGAAATCCATCAATTGATGCAACTTTTCCTTTATATGTATCATAGTAATGTCCTAAAAAATCAAGGAACAAATCATAATCTCCATCTAAATATTCATCAACGTAATATTTAAAAATTGAAACACCATGATAATAGATAAGGTACCCATAATCAGGTCCGAACTCATCAACTGTTTGAAGTAAAGATTCTCCAAGTGATTCAAAATAAATAAGTGAAAATCTTGGGTTCAAACTACTTCTCTCATTGTAATATGTAGTAAATCCTTCCTCACCATACACCTCTCTAAAATAAAGTCCTGTAGAAAATGTAGTAAGTGATTCATCTAAGAATGATTCATCATATTGATCATTTCCAATCATAGAATAAAACCATTGATGAATTACTTCGTGAACAACAGTCCCTTCACTTATCTCTTCACTACAATAAACAACTCCACTACTTTCCATACCATAAAAGTATCCATACTCTAATGTAAAGTAATCATAATCATACTCCCCTACATGAGTCTCAAATAAATCAAAAGCATCACTCATATAACCAAATGAATCATCAATTTCTACCTGAGTTAGTTCTCTAATTGAATAAATATCATATGATATTCCATTATGTTCATTTTCATAGAAATAATAATTTGGAGATGCAGAGAAAGAAAAATCTCTTCCATTATCTAAAAATAAGTATTGTGTTTTTCTACCTTCATCGATTTGTTCAGAAATTAAATCGCCACTCGAAGCAACTAAAAAATCTTCTCTAACATTTAAAGTAACGTAGTAATCCCCAATATCATTATAATATGATTCTCCACGAAAAGTATAAGGTTCAATATTCCATCCTCCATCATCAAACATTGAAACGAAAGGATAAAAGAACATTGTTAAGTAATAATCATCTCTTGCTTGCATACGTCCAAAACTCCAATAATTAAAAGAATACTCAAATTCAATACTCAAATTAGTATCTTTTTTCAAAGTATCTTCTAATTCGATATGAATTCTTGTTTCATCAACCCCTTCAATACTATATTCAACATCTTCACCGTTAATTCGCAAATATTCAATACTTACGTTTAGTGTGTTCATAAATGGCTCAACAGCATTTGCATATAACGATAAATAAAGCTCATCGAAATCTGCTTTGTCATTCACGTAAATAATTCCACCAGATACATCAAGCTTATCATTTTCTTCATCAAGCAAAACATCTAAATAATAGGTATTAGTTTCATATGATGAAATATCATGATTACCTAAAACAAAATCATCAAGTATATCGCTATCATTGTTTTTGCACCCGCTAAGTAGTAATAACAACATTAAAATAAATAATTTCCTTTTCATATTAATCACCACCTTAAATTGAATTCTCTCTGCTCCATTTGTAATACTTATAAGTTTTTCTTATGTGTTTAATCAAATGGAAAATAATAAATAAATAATTTGAAATTTTCAAAAGAGCTTTATTTCGATTCTTCTTAATGATTACAACATTTAAATTTCCAACTTTATTTGTGTTTATAGATATTTTTTTTCCGTATGGTGAATAGATACCAATATGTCCATTATAATAAATTCCATTTTCAGTACCGTGTCTGTTTGATGCGATATAGTAAGATTCAACAAACCTTCCAGAAGATCCTAAAGTGAATTTTGCATCTTGTGGATCCGTCAATGAATGCAACAATACATCTACATTACTTTCTTTTCTCCATTGGATTTTAAAATCTTTAGAGCTCATATCAAAACAAATTGATGATGCAAAATCAATCCCATTATATACAAAAAAACTTACAGGTGAAATACCGTTATTAAAGACAACTCTTTCTTTGTTAGTTAAATTATACTTGCGATGATTATTAACAATATTACCTTCTTTATCAATAAACACTTGTGAATTATAAAACACACCTGCTTCCTCTTCAATGTATCCAAATGATAAACAAACAATATTATTAATTGAAATAGATTTTAGCAAGTTCATATTTTCGTCTTTTAGTGAAAGACTATTATCCTCAATGTATTTTGAAGCTAGATTATATTTAGATAGTGCTAATTCACCAAAAAAGATTAGATCAATGGTAGAATCGATCATTACTTCTTCTACTAAAAAACTTATACTTTTTATATTCTCTTCTAATGTTGCATTAGGTTCATATGAGATTGTTGATATTTTCATCTTATCACCTCTATAAATCTTTTTAATACTTATGTCCCTCTTCAGGTACTATACAAATAAATTTGAATATATTGTCTCCGGTATTCTTAAATTGATGTAGTTCATTAGATGGTATATATGCAAAAGAACCAGCGGTAACTGGATTCATTTTACCATTCAACAAAATTTCACCTTTTCCTTCTATAATGTAGTTGATATGAGGCCACGGATGGCTATGTTTAGGTGTGAATCCATTTTCTTTAACTTCCACTTCCCTCATTACATATCCTTCCCAACCTTGCTTGGGTGAAACTAGAGCTTTCATTGTTGTATTTTTCACTTTTGATCCTTTAAATTCTATACTTTCCAGGTTACTAACATTATCTATAATCATAATTTCCTCCAAATCTAATAATAATATAATCAGTGATGTTTTCCCTCAAGCTTAATTATACTTATATATGAAATGAATATCAAATAGATTTTTTTATAAAAACTACTAATAAATGAAGTATAATTATTCTTTTAATATCAATCTAAAACAAGTATAATAATAAATAAGAGTCTGGGAAATTTAAGCCCCTTTAGGGCTTTTAAAATGCCTTAATTGCAACTTATGATAGATTTTATACATATTATGAAGAATTGATTACCATATCGAAAGATATCTACTATAATTTAGAAATATGGAGGTGATGGAGCTGAACGTAAAGATTATTGCTTGCAAAGAAAACTACGAAAAATACAAAACAAAATTAGAAAACGCAGGTTTCATCATTTCAGAGGACGCTGAATTAATTTTTAAAGAAAGTGATTTCATCCAAGATACTTTTGTAGGTCTTCTTGATAATAAATATGAAATCATTCACTTTTCAAAAGTATTATACTTTGAATCGTTTGGTCATGATATATTTATGAAAACATCAAATAATACTTACAAAGTAAAAGAAAAACTGTATGAAGTTGAATATCTATTATATGATAAATACTTCATTCGAATTAACAAATCAACAATTATTAATAAATATGGTATCAAAGAAATTATTCCTACATTCAATTCAAGAATTAATCTTGTTATGAAAAATAAAGATGTTCTATATGTAACAAGAAATTACTCACAAACATTCAAAGAATTTATAGGATTTTAATAAGGAGGAAGTTTATGTCAGTTGTAATCTTATTTAATGTATTTATTCTCATTCTAATAGTTTCTCTAGTGATGTGGTTATTAGCATATTATCCTAAACATTATCAAAAGAAAGTTAACAAAGCAATAAATGAAAACGAGGTAGTAAGATCAATAGATCCTAAAACATTATATACCGGGATTGCTTTTATAATTCTGTTTGTCTTAAATATATCTTTATTATTCTCAGTTAGTAATTTAACAACACTAAATCAAAATTTACAATATAGAATAAACGATATTGATAGCGAATTAAATACAATAACTAGTCGTTTATATAGTCTTAATAGTGATTTTGATGATTGGGTTGAATCTAATAATATTGTAAATACTGTGGACTATTCAATTATATCTGTAGATGATATCAATCATGCAACTATTGAATTTGTTGTTGAGTTGAATAGTGCTCCAAGTAATGGATTAGTATTGCTTCTACTTAAAGATAGCTCGAATAATGTTCAATCATTTGAACTCGATTCTACAACATTAATATATATAGAAGAAGTTACTCTGGATATTGATGAGGATTATGAAATCAGTATTCAAGTAGATAATGGAATTAGTATTGAAAGAGAGGAAATTACATCTTATAATATCAAAGAAAACATTTATAAAAATTTCAAATTTTTCTTCGATGAAGACTTTGAATTAGACAGTAATGAAGAACTAATAGGATTTTCTTATAACTTCTCATTAATAAACGACTATAACATGAGTGATGACCTTGCATTTGATACAGTAGAAATAAAAGTTTATGTAGATTATGTTCTTGAAGATACAATATTATTTACTACCCCACAGTCAGATGATGAAAATGTTCAATCCTACATATTTTCAATTAACTCCTCAGATTATGGTGATGGCTTCTTTTTAATTGAAATCCAAGCAACCGATTTTTTTGGAAATGTTTACAATTTCTTTGGTGAAGGATGGGATGTTGAAATAGATTAAAATTATCTAACAAGTAAAACGGTATTTAAAAAAATGAAAACTGCAAAAAGCAGTTTTCATTTTTTTAATATTAATCTCTATCAACAACTACAAGAATCAGTAGTTTCACAACAACTTTCTTCTGGGGTTTCACTTGAACAATTACAAGAAGTATCTAATGAACTATTTTGCTTTATACTCTCCAGATATTTTTCAATTGCTACTGATCTTTCTTCAATAAGATCATGTCTCTTATACACTATTACCATTCCATCAACTGGCTTTGTACCACATGCGAATCGTTTTTTTCCATTCACTTCAATTATACACACTTTACAGCACCCAACTCTTGATTCACTATTAAAACAAGGAGCCCCTATACTTATTCCATTTTCTTTAGCTACTTCGACGAAATTCTTTTTTTCATCTAAAACATCTATTTCTACACTATCAATCTTAATTTTCATATTACTTCTCCTTATTACAGCAAGCTGTATTTACACAATTATCTTTCAAATATTTTTTACTCAGATTCAAATCTTTTTTGAACAGTTTGTCTTTACTAAACTCTAATAGAAGATAATTAATTAAATCTTCATTGTTTTTCTTAAACAATTTGTCAATTTCATAGTAATTCCACTGTGCTTTCTTATTAACTGATATGATATTGTTATTTCTTAATTTACCCAAATGTCTAGAAACATTTGTTTGTGATAATTTTAGAATATTTTCAATTTCACAAACACAAACAGAATTCTCCATTAAAAGGTTAAGAATTCTAAGTCTGTTTCTATCACCTAATGACTTAAATAGTTCATTCAAAATATCACTCCTTTATATTTGTATATTTGAATATACTCATATAATATCATTGAATTTTATTCATGTCAATATAAAAGATGTAGATTGCAAATAAGCACATTCTACATCTTCATTCTTTATAAACAATTATTCACTTGTTTCACTGTTTTCGATATATTGTTTCACTAATAAGTATGCAATGGAACCTTCTCTTATTCTTCCAATAGCATCATCTAAGTTATACCAAGCAGCATTATCAACTTCTGTTTCATCAATTTGAAATTCATATTGTTCTGTTACTGCGTGATACCCAACCATTAAAACATTACTTTTTTCATAATGATGACTATTTAAGTAATTACAGTGAGTAATATCTAATCCCACTTCTTCCTTAATTTCTCTTTCAACACAATCTTCTAATGACTCACCTGGTTTAATATATCCAGCTATTAAAACTTTGAATTTACTTAGTTTATTTTGATTAATTAAGCAAATCTGATTTTTACTGTTAGTTAATATTGAAATCATAGCAATATCAACTGTCGGAAAATATAACTTATTACATTTTTTACAGAAAGGAATTTCCCCCTCTTTTTCAATGCTTTTTTTCTCTAATTCACTCCCACAAATAGTGCAGTACATACTTTTCTCCTTATGTTTTAGTCAGATTTTTCAAAGACTTGAAAATAAAAGCGTTTTCACAACAAACACAGTCTAACATATTCGTTAGTTTTAACAAAGATAATTTTATAAACTTTTCATGAATAGATTTATAGCTCTAAAAGGACAAAAATTAGATTGATTATAATCTAGTTTCTCTCAAAAACTGTCTTTACAAAAAGAATGTAATTTACACAAAAAATTCTTATTTTCATTATATACATATGCTATAATATAAACAAACATAATATTACTATCGAGGTGGGAGAAGATGAGATATAAACGCAGAATTATATTCCTTTATTTAATAGTCGCA
>DAOWHG010000056.1 GCA_030641535.1 Mycoplasmatota bacterium
TATTGCTGGATTTGGTGGACAAGGTGTAATGCTAATGGGACAACTGTTAAGTTACACTGCAACAGCAAAAGATCTTAATACTTTGTGGTTCCCATCATACGGTCCTGAAACTAGAGGGGGAACAGCAAACTGTAGTATTACTATAAGTGAAACAGCTGTAAATAGTCCTGTAATCTCAGTGCCTGACTCAATTATTATTATGAATAAACCTTCGCTTGATAAATTTCAACCAAAACTAAAAAAAGGCGGTAATTTATTCTTAAATAGTAGTTTGGTTAAGGATGTTGAATTACGTGAAGATATTAATGTATATGAAGTTGAAGTGAATGATATTGCAATAGAGCTTGGTAATTTACAAGTAGCAAATATGGTTATGCTTGGATCTTATTTAGAAGTAACAAAACTTTTTGATCCAGAATCAGTTTTAGAAGTTCTTAAAAAGAAATTTACTGGTTCAAAAGCAAAATTAATAGATATAAATAAAAAGGCTTTAGAAAGAGGAAAAAAAGCAGTTTTGTAAGGAGCTGAGTATAATGTTTCGTAACTTCACTCAAGTAGTCGATGATGCGAGAAAACTAGAAACAAAAGACTTGATAGTTGTTTGTCCGGAAAACAGAGCAATTCTTATCGCAATAAATGATGCTCACCAAATGGGTCTTATTAGACCTGTTTTGGTAGGAAATAAGAAGAAGATTCTTAATTTATTAGAAGAGCTAGGCATACGTAAAGATGGCTATGAGATATATAATGCTGTAGATAAAAGAGATGCTGCATTACTTGGGGTTAAGCTAGTTTCTAAACAGGAAAATTCTATCTTAGTAAAAGGAATGCTTCATTCAAGTATTTTACTAGAGGAAGTATCTGATAAAGAACATGGACTTACAACAAATAAGCTTTTATCGCACATTGTAGTTTTAGATATTCCAAACTATCATAAGTTGTTATTTATCACCGATTCTGTAATAAATGTTTTACCTACAGAAGAAGATAAAATTGAAATTATTAAGAATACTTATAACTTTGTTAGTAGCTTAGGAATATATAAACCTAAAATCGCATTGATATCTTCAGTTGAAGTAGTTGATAAAAACATTCCATCAACTGTAGAGGCAGCAAATATTACAGCTAGATTAAAAGACAATGATGAATATTATATTGGTGGACCATTCTCAATTGATATAGCTATCAATTATGAATCGGCTAAAACTAAGAGTATTAATCATGTCGTAGCAGGAGATGCTGATGTATTAGTATTTCCAAATATAGAATCAGGTAATACCTTTTACAAATCGACTACTTTCTTAGCTAATTCAATCCCAGCTGGGCTGGTACTTGGAGCTTCAAACCCTATCGTTTTAACTAGTAGATCAGATTCATACAAATCAAAACTATATTCAATAGCTTTAGCTGTTGTGAGCACAGATTTATCATGAAAATATTAGTAATAAATCCTGGATCAACATCAACTAAAGTTGCAGTATTTGAGAATTTAGATTTATTAGTCAAAAAAACGATAAGACATACAGCAAAATCGTTAAAGAAATTTAATGATTTGATTGATCAAATTGATATGAGAAAGAAAGTAGTAATTGATTTTTTAATAAAGAATAATATTGAGTTAAGTGAAATTGAAGGATTCATTGGTCGTGGAGGATTAATGAAACCTGTTAAAAGTGGAATATATGAAGTAAACGATCAAATGAAAAAAGATTTAGGAAGTAATAAATATGGTGAACATGCAAGCAACTTAGGAGGATTAATAGTTGCTGAGTTAGCAACAAGTGTAAATAAAAAAGCATATATTGCAGACCCTGTTGTAGTTGATGAGATGAGTAGTGTTGCAAAAATTTCTGGGCTTAACGGTATTAGTAGAAGACCGCTATGGCATGCACTAAATCAAAAAGCTGTTGCTAAGAAATATGCAGAAAAACTTGGTTTCAATTACGAAGACATGAATCTTATTGTTGCCCACCTTGGAGGAGGAATAAGTGTTGGTCTTCATAAAAGAGGAAGAGTAACAGATGTTAATAATGCACTTGATGGGGACGGTCCATTTAGTCCCGAACGTACTGGTGGTTTACCAGTTGCAGCGGTTTATGAACTAGCTTATTCAGGTCAATATACAGAAGAGCAACTAAGAAAACTTAATCATGGATTTGGTGGATTAGTGTCTTACTTAAATACAAATGATGCTGAAAAAGTAGCTGACATGATTAATGAAGGACAAGTTTTTGCAAAAAGGGTAATGAAAGCAATGGTTTACCAAATTGCTAAAGAGATTGGTTCTTTATATGCAGTTACTCGTGGTAATTTAGACGCTATTATTATCACTGGAGGACTAGCCTATAATCAGGCAGTACTGCAACCTTTGCTTGAATATATTGATCACTTAGGAGAAATAGTTGTATACCCTGGAGAAGATGAACTAGAAGCGCTAGCTTACAACATGTATAAATTATTAATAAATAATATAGACTTAAGAAGCTATAAATAGTAAAATTAAAATGAGATATCTAAAAAGACATCCCATTTTAATGTCTTAGGAATAATATAATGATATCGATTTTTAGATAAAAAAGGAGGAACAACACGTGGTAGGATTAGAAATACTGAATCATTTTTGGCTTACATTGGTATTGTTGTTAGCTGTAATATTAATATCAAGAGCTTTAGTAGCAGGAACTAAGTATTCACCAATACTAATTATCGTAGTATTTGGATTAACGCTTGGACTGGTACTTGAAGTAAGTAATATTGGAACACCAGGATTACCTGAATTTCCAATAATTAATTTAACATCAGGAGTTACAGTAACAGCCTTAATAGTAACATTCTTTGTAGGTGGACAGAAACTTAGAAATACTTTTTTCCGTCCTAAATTACCTAAAAGTGATGATGTCGTATTAAATGAAAAAGAAGTAATCTTAGGAACAAAAGGAACACAATTTGTATTTATCGTAAGAGCATTCTTTATTCTTCTTGGAATTGAAGGATTAAAAAGAATTATCTTAGGACAAACAGAAGGAGAATTAGGGACGTTTTATCCTTTAATTGCTTTCTTAGGAATTGCAGGATCAATCATCCTTATTGATAATAAAGCAATAATTGATGATAAGAGAAAGTATTTAGGTAGAGGATTTGTTGAAATCATAATGATATTAACTGTACTTATTCTTTCTTATTACATTGCATTATGGATTAAAGACTTTATTGCTTTACCACAAATTTTCTTTGCAATGTTAGTTAGTAGTGGACTTGGAATGTATTTTTCCAATTGGAGACCAGGACCTACAATGAGATCGTTGTTATTTGGTGGTATTCCGACAGTATTAGCAGCAGTGTTTATAATAGGTGGATCAAGATTAATGGATGCATTCTTACTTGATGATATGCTTCAAGTAATGGCATTTGGATTCTTTGGACAACTATTTTGGATGTTTGTTGGTATAGCTTTATTAGTATTTATTGGTAAATCTAATAAAGTAGGAATATTAGCTCCAGGTATGGCAGGATCATTATCGCATTCAGGACTTACAGGAGCTTGTACTGCAGGAGATTTAGGTGAAGTTGCTAAAGAACGTGCACCTGTTATGATTAATATTCCATTCTTTGGACATTTATTTGTTTTCACTATCTTAGCAGCTAGTGCAACCAGGGGAGAGTTATATGTAATACCTGGATTAATAGTTGTATTAGTTGGAGTTGTATTAACTTATTGGGCTTTGAAAACTTTAAAAGAAGCAAGAAATGAAGAAAGTAAAGAAATAAAAGGTTTAATTTTATTCTCGCTTGGATGGCAGTTAGTAGCTGTGTTTGGTGGGTTCATCATGTTACATTATGCAGGACTTAGTTTAGAAAACGCTGCAATGGCAAATAGTTCAGCAATTTCTCACTTTGGATTATTTGCATCTATTCAAGGCGGAATGTTTGGAGCTGAATCTGCTGCATTAATCTCATTTGTATTCGCTATGCCTTTCTTAATTCACCCAGTTGTATTTGGAATGTTTGGAAAAGCTATGTCAAATGAAGGTGAAATGCCTAAAAAGATTGTTGCTACACTTGCAATTTTAGGAATAATTGGAGTTTTCTTTACATTAGTATTCTTATAAAAAAATACATTATAAAAAAAACAAAGACCTTAACAAGTCTTTGTTTTATTTATTTTATTGTAATATGTTTTTGTCATTGATAACAAAATAGATAATTAGTCCTAAAATGTTTGTAAATAACAGTAGTACTATCCAAAATATTTTTGAGTTGTTATTGATGCTTTGATCTTTTAGGATGCTAAGTATAATGAAAATTTCAATTATAAAAAAAAATAATGGGATAAAAGCTAAAATTAATAATCCATCCATAGTGTATTCCCCCTTTATTGAATTATATCATAAAGATAATTAATATGCTATAATATTTGAGAGGTGAAACTATGGAATATGTTGTATTTGATATTGAAACTACTGGGCTAGATACTCTGAATGACAGAATTGTTGAACTTGGTGCTGTGAGAGTAAAAGATAACGAAGTAATCGGTGAGTTTAACAAGTTAATAAATCCTGGAATACTAATTCCATTTGAAGTAACTAGTATTAACGGTATAACTAATGAGATGGTCGAAAATGAAGATTATCCAGGGGTTGTATTGTCTGAATTTAGTAAATTTATAGATGGCGTAGACTTTTTAGTTGGTCACAACGCAATCAGATTTGATTATCCATTTTTAAAGAGTGAATTTAAAAGAAATTTTGTTAAGAGTAAGGATTATGACGTGAAGGACACTGTAAGAATTGCTAGGATAAAACTTAGAAGACAACTTAGGAGTTATACATTGAAAAGTCTTACTGAATATTATGGAATTATTAATAGAGAGGCACATCGAGCTTTGAGTGATGTTTATGCAACATACGAGCTATATGAAAAATTAAAACAAGAATAAAAAAAAGCACTTCATAAGTATAATATTTATGAGGTGTTTTTTTATGAAAATTTGCAAAATATGTAATGAAGATTTATACAAAGATATCAGTTTTGAAAATATATTCAAAATGAACTATACTGTTCATGCTAGTTGCATCAATAATCTAGTGTTTAACAATGACAGACTAGTAATTCCAATCAATAATAATCTAATCTATTATGATTACGTATTTAATGAGTTAAATCAGAACTATAATACCGAATATTTAGAGATGAAATACATGAACAAATTATTAATGAATAACATTAGAAAAAGTGATTGGTCAATTATTATATTTTATGAAAGCGGATTATTTGATACATTTAAAGGCGTTGACTTGCTGATTTTATTTTCATTATCAAACTCACCATTTTTAATTGTTTCGTTGATTTTTCATGATTTTTCTAAGATATTTAATGAGAAAATGTAAGAATTTACATTTGTATTTTCTAATAATATTCCTAAAAATGTGGTATAATATATGTATCAAATAAATTTAAGGGAGATGATTTAATGAAAGTACAAGTTCGTGGAAAAAACGGATTTGAGGTAACTGATGCGATTGAAGCTTACGCTGGTGATAAGCTAATTAAAGTTGAGAGATACTTTAAAGAAGAATTAGATGCATTTGTTGTCTGTAAAATCTACAAAGATCATCATAAAGTTGAAGTTACTATTCCTACTAAATATTATACGATGCGCGCAGAAGTTAGTAACGATGACATGTATGCAGCTATTGATCTTGCTATTGACAAACTTGAATCCCAAATTAGAAAGAACAAAACAAAAATTACAAGAAGTCTTCAAAAGAAAGATGGTGTAAGCGAGTTATTTATTGATAATTTAGATTTAGAAGCTCTTGAAAGAGAATTAATTGCTCCAGTTAAAAAGAAGAGCATTGTTCTTGATCATATGAGTATTGATGAAGCTATTACAGCAATGGAGATGCTTGGACACGATTTCTTCATTTTCAAAGATGAAAAGACAGATAAAGTGAATATCACTTACCTCCGTAACGATGGAAAATATGGAGTAATTGAAACAGAATAATTTAAAATGCGCTTATGGCGCATTTTTTTTAGCATATTATGATAATATATATATAACTAAAATTAATTGTATAATAAAGTTAATTTATGATATGATATATATGACAATAAAGAGGTGGTTAAATTGCTTAAAAAGTTTTTTGATATTTCCAGAAAAGAACTTAAGAAATTAGGTCTTGTGGCAGACAAAGTATTTGCTCTTGAAAACGAGTATAAACAGTTGTCTGATGAGGAATTAAAAGGGAAAACAGTATTATTTAAAGAAAGAATAGAAAATGGAGAGACATTAGCAGATCTATTGGTTGAAGCTTTCGCAACAGTTAGGGAAGCATCTACTAGATTCTTGAAAATGACTCCTTTTAGAGTGCAAGTTATGGGTGCCGTTACAATTCATGATGGTAATATAGCTGAAATGAAAACAGGTGAAGGGAAAACCTTAACTGCTGTAATGCCAGCTTATTTAAATGCACTTGGTGGAAAAGGTGTTCATATCGTCACAGTAAATGAGTATCTAGCTGGACGTGAAGCAAACGGTGAAATCGGAGATCTATTTAGATGGTTAGGATTAACTGTTGGATTAAACCAAAGAATCTTAACAAAAGATGAAAAAAGAGAAGCATATAAATGTGATATCTTATATTCTACAAACAATGAAATTGGATTTGATTATTTAAGAGATCATATGGTAATTTATAAAGAACAAATTACTCAAAGACCGCTTAATTATGCTATCATTGATGAGGTCGATTCAATCTTAATTGATGAAGCAAGAACACCATTAATCATTTCAGGTGGAGCGAAAAGTGTGGCTAGCCTGTATTTGCAAGCTCAAGCATTTTCTAGAAACCTAGCTGAAGATGATGACTTTGAAATTGATATAAAATCTAAGACAGTTACTTTGAACGAAGAAGGAATGTCACGAGCTGAAAAATATTTTGGAGTAATTAACTTATATGACCTTCAAAATGTAGGATTACTACATAGTATTAATAACGCTTTAAAAGCAAATTATACTATGGACAGAGATGTTGATTACGTTGTTCAAGATAACAAAGTAATCATTGTTGATGGCTTTACTGGACGTTTAATGCATGGTAGACAGTTTAGCGAAGGATTGCATCAAGCTTTAGAAGCTAAAGAAGGTGTAGAAGTTAAAAAAGAAACATCAACACTTGCTACTATCACATTCCAAAATCTATTTAGAATGTATAAGAAATTATCAGGAATGACAGGTACAGCAAAAACAGAGGAAGAAGAATTTAGAAACATTTATAATATGTTAGTTATTGAAATTCCTACTAATATGCCTTTAATTAGAGATGATTCTAATGATTTAATCTTTGCTAGTATGAAAGCAAAATATATTGCTATCGCAAAAGAAATAGATAAAAGAAACAAAATAGGGCAACCAATGCTTGTTGGGACAATCTCTATTGAAACATCTGAACTTCTTTCAAAACTCCTTAAAAGAAGAGGAGTTAAACATGATGTATTAAACGCCAAACAACATGAAAGAGAAGCAGAAATTGTAGAAAATGCAGGTCAAAAATATGCTGTAACTATCGCTACTAATATGGCTGGACGCGGGACAGACATAAAATTAGGACCTGGAGTTATTGAACTTGGTGGACTCGCAGTACTTGGTACTGAGAGACATGATTCACGCCGTATTGATAACCAATTACGTGGACGTGCTGGTAGACAAGGAGACCCTGGATATTCAAGATTCTTTTTATCAGCTGAAGATGATTTAATGAGAAGATTTGGCGGAGATAGATTCCAACGTCAAATGGAAATGTTGACAAAGACAAGAGATTCAGACGATGAATCTCCAATTGAATTTAAAATCTTTAGTAGAATGGTTGAAAGAGCTCAACTTCAAATAGAAGGTAATAACTTTGATCGTCGTAAAACAGTACTTCAATATGACGAAGTTTTAAGAAAACAAAGAGAAGTTATTTACGGACAAAGAAAAGATATCTTATTCTTTGAATCAATCATCGAGATTGTTGATGGAATGGTTGATAGAACTATAAACAATATCGTTGGAGAACATATTAATTATGATGATAAAGAGTCCAAAGTAAAAAGTGATGAACTATATAAAATACTAAATGGACGCTATTTTACTCCAGGTTTAATATCTAAACAAAAGTTAGATGGTAAACCAGATGTAGTAAATGAGTATTTAACAGAACTTGTAAAAGAAGATATTAATACGAAAAAGACTAAGTTCACTGATGAGAAATTCAATGAATTCTTAAAAGTTGTTGTTTTAAGAGTTGTTGATACTTATTGGGTTCAACATATTGATCAAATGAGTGAATTAAGACAAGGTATTGGACTTCAATCATACGCTCAAGTAAACCCACTTCGTGAGTATCAAGAAGTAGGTTTTGGAATGTTTAGTGAAATGGTTACTTCAATTGAAGATAACGTTACAAAATATGTTCTAAGAGCTGTAATTAGAGACAATCTACAACGTGTTCAAGTAGCAAAACCTACTTCGACACACTCAGGAAAAGAAGAAGAAACAAAAAGAAAACCACGTACCTCTACAAAAGTAGGTCGTAATGATCCATGTCCTTGTGGATCAGGTAAAAAATATAAACACTGTCACGGACGTTAAAAAAATACTGACTCAAGAGAAATCTTGAGTCTTTCTACAGGTGATATTATGCAAAAATCAGAATTAAAACACGAGATTAAAGAGCTCACTAAACTTTATGAAGATGTTCTTTCAATGATTAATTTAGAAAGTTTAGATAATGAAATTAAGAAACTTGATCAACTTACATATGATCAGGCATTTTGGAATGATTCATCTAAAGCGCAAGTAATAGTTAAAGAATTAAAGACACTTAAGAAAAAACAAGATTCCATATTTAGCTTAAAAGCAATCTATGACGAAATACAAATTGTTTATGAGTTCATTTTACTTGAAGAAGACATGGAAGATGAGTTTGTAGAGCTAAGTAAGAAACTTAGAGAAAAAGCTGAAAAGCTGAGTGTCGAACTATTATTAGTAGATGAAGATGATAAGCTTAATGCGATTATCGAAATTCACCCAGGTGCTGGGGGAACAGAATCTCAAGACTGGGCAGAGATGCTTTTTAGAATGTATAAAAGGTATGGTGAACTATCAAATTATGAATTTGAATTACTCGATTATCAAAAAGGCGATGAAGCAGGAATTAAAAGTGTTACCTTCTCGTTAAGAGGAGAGAATGCTTATGGATATCTTAAGGCAGAAAATGGTGTTCATAGACTTGTGAGAATTAGTCCTTTTGATTCAGGAGGAAGAAGACATACTAGTTTTGCTGGTGTAATAATCATTCCTGAAATTGATGATTCAATTATTGTTGAGATTGACGAAAAAGATTTAAAAATTGATACTTTTAGATCCAGCGGAGCTGGAGGACAAAGTGTTAATACAACTGATTCAGCAGTAAGAATTACACATTTACCTACTAAATTAGTAGTTAATGTACAAAATGAAAGATCACAATTTAAAAACAGAGATAAAGCAATGCAAATATTAAAAGCTAAATTATATCAATTAGAACTTGAAAAGAAAAAAGCAGAAATTTCTAGTTATCGTTCAGATAGTTCTTTGATTTCGTTTGGTTCTCAAATAAGAAGTTATGTCATGCATCCTTATGCTATGGTAAAAGATCATCGTACAAACATTGAAACAGGTGCTGTAAGTAAAGTACTAGATGGCAATATTGATAACTTTATATATGGATATTTAAAGATGCTTGTTAGAGGTGAATAATGATTTTAAGACAAAAGAAATTAAGACAAATA
>DAOWHG010000101.1 GCA_030641535.1 Mycoplasmatota bacterium
CGCAAAAGAAACATTAGATAAGATGGGACACTGTTTAATCTGTAATGGCCCAACAGAAATATTGGAGGATAAGCAAATAAAAGTCACTTATTCAGTATGTAATAACTGTGGCTTTATTCACAAGGATAGATTATATCATTTAGATAGTGAAGAGGAATTAAGGCAATACAGTCTTCATAATAATTCATTTGATAGTGCTGGTTATGTTGGTATCTTTAAGAATTTGATAAAGGATTATATAACTCCTTTAAAAGTTATGGGTAAAATTCTTGAATTTGGGAGTGGACCTGGTCCAGTTTTAAAGGAGTTACTTATTAGAGATGGATATTCAGTATTTGATTATGATCCATTCTTTAACGATAACTCTGAATATCTCGATCATAAGTATGAACTTATCACTTCAACAGAAGTGGTTGAACACTTCTATGATCCATTAAAGGAGTTTGCGCAACTAGCTAATCTCTTGGAACAAGGTGGATACTTAATTATAATGACTAAATTAAGAAATATGGATATTACAGATTTCCTAGATTGGTGGTATAGAAGAGATGGAACACACGTATCTTTTTATACTCTTGATTCATTAAATCAAATAGCAAATAAATTTGATTTAAGGATAGTTAATACCAATGAAACAAATGTAGTTGTATTCCAAAAAATATAATAAAAAAAGAGAATGATTTCTCTTTTTATTTTTGATATAATTAGTATGGTGGTAATATGAAAAACATCAAAATTACAGCAAAAGACATTGTGAAATTTATTCATAGTGGAGGAGATTTAACTAGTGAGTTTCAATCAAACAAGCGTGCATTAAAAGGGATTGAAGCACATAGTTATCTTCAAAACAAGTACAAAGAAGAAGATAAAAAAGAGGTTTCTGTTGAAACTCTTTTTGAATATGAAAATTATAGTTTTTATATCACAGGGAGAATGGATGGTTTATTAAAAGAAAATAATAAGTTAATTATTGAAGAAATTAAGAGTACAAAAACAGATTTAGAGATATTAGAAATAGATACAAGACCAGAACACTTAATGCAGGGGAAAATGTATGCTTATATGTATTTGAAGAGTAATAATTTAAAATCAATTAATGTGAGATTAACCTATATCTCAATCGATGGGTATAAAACAAAATCTTTTAATAAAAGATATAATGCATCACAATTAGAAAAGTTTTTCACTAATACTATAAAAGAGTATACAAAGTGGCTTGTTATATTTGATTTGCACCAACAAGAAAAACTCAAATCAATTGAAGGGCTTAATTTTCCTTTTGAAGAGTATCGAGAGGGACAATATACTTTTATGGGTGCAGTATATCAAACTTTGATTAAAAAAGACATTCTTTATAGTATCGCACCTACAGGAATAGGGAAAACTATTGGAAGTCTATATTCAGCATTAAAAACAATAAAGAATGAAAGAGAGAAGATATTTTATCTTACAGCTAAGAATGCAGGGAAGAAAATAGTTGTAGATACAGTAAATCTTCTTAAAGAAAACGGCTTAATCTGTAAAACGACTGTAATTAACTCAAAAGAAGCAATGTGCTTAATGGATAAAGTCGATTGTGATCCTGAGATATGTCCATATAGTAAAGGATTCTTTAACCGATTAAGAGAAGCGGTTAATGATATCTTTGTTCATAATGATGTATATGATATAAAATTGATTAAAGATTACGGAACATATCATTCTATATGTCCTCACGAGTTTAGCTTAGAGTTATCTAGCTATTCAGATTTAGTAATCTGTGATTATAACTATGCTTTTGATCCGAGAGTACATTTAATTAGATATTTTGAGGATGATTATTACTCTCCAAAGCTATTAATTGATGAGGCACATAACATGGTTGACCGCTCTCGAAATATGTATTCAAGTTCACTATGCAAAGAGTCGTTAATCAACTTGAGAAAAGCTGCGAACAAAGTGAAACCATCAATTAGAAGTAAAGTGAAGAAGTTGCTTGATTATATTGACAAATTTGTGTTAGATAACGAGATTGAAAAAGCAAGGTTTTTCAATCAAGATGAAATTGATAATGATCTCTTAATTTTAATTGAAGGTGTTACTAACAAACTAGACAAAGTATTATCTGAAAATAAGAAATTCGCTAAAAGAGATAAAGTGTTAGATGGATATTTTGAATTAATTCAGTTCTTAAGAATTAGTGAATTTTATAATAATAATTACAAGTTCATAGTTGAAATTGTGAACGATGATATTATTTTTACATTATCTTGTTTAGATGCTTCTAATTTTATATTAGATACTATCAAACAAAGAGTAAGCGGAGTAGTTTTCTTTAGTGCTACATTATTTCCGGTTGATTATTATGTTAAGTTAATTACTATGGGCGAAGGAAAAACTATTAGTATTCCATCTCCTTTCAAACAATCAAATCTAGGATTATTTGTTGATGTCTCGACATCAACAAGATATCGAGATCGCAGTAGAAGTATCGATAATATTATCGATTCAATTTACGCACTTGCTGAGACAAAGGTTGGAAATTATATTATCTTCTTCCCTTCTTATGTTTATCTAAATATGGTCTTAGATGAATTTAATCAAGAAGAGTATGAGATGTTAATTCAAACGAGAAATATGAGCTTAAGACAAAGAAATAAGATGTTAGATGAGTTTAATAATGTAGGTGTTAAATCTAAAGTAGCTTTCTTTGTATTAGGAGGAAGTTTTAGTGAGGGAATTGATTATATAGGCGAGATGCTTAGTGGAGTATTGATTGTTGGAGTAGCGATGCCACAATTTAACAAATATAATGAATTGTTAAGGAATCACTTTGATGATGAATTTAATGAGGGATTTGATTATGCTTATACTTATCCAGGAATGAATAAGGTCATTCAAGCTGTTGGTAGAGTGATTAGAACGAATCACGATATTGGAGTAGCAGTTTTATTTGATGATCGTTATTCTCATAAGAAGTATAAATCATTATTTCCGAATTATTGGAATCATTTCAAGTCGATAAGCAAAGGGCAATATTTGCAATCGTACTTAGCAAACTTTTGGAAGAAAAATACATAGATAGGTGATGAAATGGAAGAGAATATTAGAAGCGCAATGAGCGTAGATGTAAAAAAGAAGGCTTTAGAACTTTATGAAATTGATGAAACAAAAATAAAAGATCTTGATGGATTTGAGAACTTTGTTTATGAGTATGAAAAAGAAGGGAATTCGTATATTATTCGTTTTGTACATAGTTCACATCGAACAAGTGAATTAGTACTTGCTGAAATAGAATTTATTGATTTTCTTTATAAGAATAACTCTAACGTCTCTCAAGTTGTAAAATCAGAAAAAGATAATGTATGTGAGACAATTGGAACTGAAAATAACGAGTATTTTACAGTTACATCTTTTATAAAAGCAAAGGGAGATTTTGTAAAGAAAGAAGATATTGATGAGTTGTTCAACTATAAGTTTGGAAGAGCTGTTGGTAAATTACATCTTCTGACAAAAACATTTAGTCCAAAGAATATGAGACAACATTGGTATGAAGAAGATTTAATAGGTATTGGAAGAAGAAATCTAAATGAAGAAGATATGTTTGTAATTGATAAAACAGAAGAGCTAATTGAGAAATTAAAAAAATTACCTAGAGGAATTAATGAATATGGATTAATCCATACTGATTTACATTTTGGTAATATTTATTATGATGGAGAAGATTTTACATTCTTTGATTTTGATGATAGTAGTTATAAACACTTTATAAGTGATATTGCGATAATTATCTTTTATCAGTTTGGCCTTTCAAGTGCGAACGATGAAGAGAGAGAAAAACGTACATATGTGTTCTTACAAGATTTTTGCAAAGGGTATTTAGAAGTGAATGATTTGGATTATTCGTGGTTTGACCACTTAAATGATTTTCTTAAATTAAGAGAGCTTATTTTGTATATGGTTTTATTCGGTGCAGGTGAAGAAATTATTAATTCGCCTTGGGGACAAAAATACGTTGCTCACTACAGAAATCGAATAAAAAATGATATACCATTTTTCGATTATAAAAAGGCAATAGGAATAAAATAATGGAATTCGTACATGCTGCTAAATTGGTTCAGACTGTAAATAATGATTATTCTTGGTTTGATACGTCTTATAATATGAATATTTATAGGGGTTGTAATCAGGGGTGTATTTACTGTGATTCAAGAAGTAGTTGTTATCAAATTAAATCTTTTGATACTATTAAGGCTAAAATTGATGCTCCTATCAAAGTTGAGAAAGAGCTTTCTAATAAGAGAAAAAAAGGTATTATAGGTCTTGGTTCAATGAGTGATCCATACAACCAATATGAGAGTGAGCTTGAGTATACTAGAAAATCATTGAAATCGATGAACAAATATGGATTTGGTGTTTTTGTTATTACTAAGAGCAATTTAGTACTAAGAGATATAGATATATTCAAAAAAATATCAGAGCATAGTGTGTGTAATATCGCTTTAACAATAACAACTGCGGATGATTTACTTCAAAGTAGAATTGAGAGGAATTCTTCTTCTACTAAAGAGCGTTTCGGAGCTATTAAAGAGTTAAATAAAAATGAAATATTTGCTGGTATCCTTATGATGCCTTTATTACCATTCATAAATGATTCGTTAGACAATATCTCTAAAATTGTTGAATTAGCTCATGAAAATAATGCGAAATACATTTTTCCATCATTTGGAGTTACATTAAGAGATAATCAAAGAGACTACTTCTTCAATAAAATTGGAGATAAATTGAAAGCGCAGTATATTACTACTTTTGGTGATAAATACATGTGTGTATCTCCTAATCACAAAGAATTAAGAAAACATTTTGAGAAATTATGTGATAAGTATGGTATATTATATAAAATGAGTGACATTATAGAAGAATCAAGAAAGTATATTAAAAATATGCAACTATCATTATTTAGTGGGTAGTGAAAAAAATATTGAGGTGGATTATGAAAAAGACATTATTAGTTTTACTAGCAGCATTTATATCATTCGGATTATTTGGATGTGAGAAAGAAGAGGAACAAGAAATAGTTCATGATATTCCTGATGAAGTATTTGTGAATTATAATGAGTTAAATTACGCTGAATATGTTAATTTATCTAACCCTGTAGTTACGATTACTATTAAAGGTATGGGAGATATTGTACTTCAATTATTCCCAGAAATTGCACCGAATACTGTGAATAATTTTATTTACTATATTCAAGATGAAGCCTATACAGATAATGAATTTCATCGTGTAATCTACGGATTTATGATTCAAGGTGGAGAACTGGAAAGTTCATTATGTAATATTGAGGGTGAAATGACAAACAATGGATTCGATAATGATTTAGAACATCTTAGAGGAGTAATTTCAATGGCTAGAGTTGGTGGAGATTACGATTCACAAAGTTCTCAGTTTTTTATTGTTCAACAAATGGCAAGATCTTTAGATAATGAATATGCAACATTTGGTGGAGTAATCACAGGATTTAATATAATAGATTATATTGCGGACTTAGCTACTGATGAAAATGATGATCCATTGAATAGAGTTGTTATAGAAAGTATTACTGTAGATTTAAAAGGAAAAACTTATCCTGCACCTATTTGTATTGACAATTAATACGAAGTAGGATATTATTCTCGTAAATAAAAAATTGTTGAGTAGAAGTAGTAGGCAAACAAATTATAATTGTAGAGAGCTAGTGTTGGTGAAAACTAGTATTATATATATTGCTGAATGGATCTATAAGAGAATACCTGAAAATAGTAGGGTGTTACGGGTGCTCCCGTTACAGAGCTAGAGTATGTTAGTACTTGAAAAAGGGTTCTTTATTGAACTAAATATGAGGTGGCACCACGTTTATAAACGTCCTCTACACATTTTTGTGTAGAGGACTTTTTTTATACTAAAAAGGAGGAATTATTATGGGACCTTGAAGAGTCGTTATTTATATTAATTTATCTGAAAATAAAATAAAAAGGAGAATACTAAAATGGAAAATGAATTTGGAAGATTTGGAGGACAATTTGTCCCTGAGATAGTAGTAAAAGCATTAAAAGAATTAGAAGTAGCGTTTTATGAAGCAATTGAAGATCCAGCTTTTATGGAGGAATATAGATATTATTTGAAACATTTTGTAGGCAGACCAAGCCCTTTGTATTACGCGAAGCGACTAACTGAAGAATTAGGTGGAGCAAAAATATATCTTAAAAGAGAAGATTTAAATCATACTGGAGCACATAAAATTAATAATACAGTAGGACAAATCTTGCTTGCTAAAAGAATGGGAAAAAGGAAAGTTATTGCAGAAACAGGAGCTGGACAACATGGTGTAGCTACAGCTACTACAGCTGCAATGTTTGGTATGGATTGTGAAATATTTCAAGGGCAGTTAGATATGGAGAGACAAAAATTAAATGTATTTAGAATGGAAATGTTAGGGGCTAAAGTAACTAAAGTTGATTCAGGAACAAAAACTTTAGCTGATGCTGTTGATTATGCTATAGGTAAATGGGTTGAAAGAATAGATGATACTTTCTATTTACTTGGTAGTGCAGTTGGACCACATCCGTATCCAACAATGGTTAAGTATTTTCAAAAAGTTATTGGAGAAGAAGCAATCCAACAAATTCAAGAACAAGAAAATAAGTTACCAGATTATTTAATTGCATGTGTTGGTGGAGGAAGTAATGCTATCGGATTATTTACAGAGTTTCTTCCACATAAGGAAGTTAAGATGATTGGTGTAGAAGCAGCAGGATTAGGACTAAATACAAACCAACATGCTGCGACTCTTACTTTAGGTAAAGAAGGAGTTATCCACGGAATGAATACGAAAGTCGTTATGGACAGTGCAGGAAAAATCAGTCCAGTTTATTCTATATCCGCAGGACTTGATTATCCTGGAGTAGGACCTGAACATGCTTACCTTCAAGATATAAAACGAGTTAGCTATAAGGCAATTACAGATAAAGAAGCTGTTGATGCATTTTTAAGACTATCTAGAACAGAAGGGATAATCCCAGCAATAGAATCTAGTCATGCAGTAGCTTACGCAATGAAACTTGCTCCAACACTTGATAAAGAAAAAACAATAATTATCAATTTATCAGGTAGAGGAGACAAAGACGTTGAATCAATAAAAATATATTTAAAGAACTTGTAAAACTAGGATACGGGCATAGATTAGATTAATTGAAACTAATCTATGTTTGTATGTTATAATAATTTTAGGTGATTTCGATGAAGAAATATGATGAAAGAGAAACTTTGTTTTCTCGTATAGACTTAAAAAAAGGTACTAAAGAGTTTAAGGAATTTTATGAGAAGAATCCTGAACTACTTGAAACGGATGATCCTCTAAGAGGCGTTTCTTTTAGACCTAAAATAAAAAAAGATGACAACTTTAAAAAGTTGTTTTTTCCCTTGATTGAAAATAATAAATTATTTATCAAGTCCTTACATGAAATAGTTGATAATTTTCAAGTTAGTAAGAAAATAGATATTGAGAAATCATATACTAAAAATATTAAAGAAATAACTAAGTATTATGGAGCAACTGATGTAGGAATAACTAAACTTGACGATTTGTCATTTTATTCTCATCATGGAGGGTTAAGTGAATCAATTGAGTACAATAATTATAATGAAGAAATAAAGTCTGTATATAATACTGCGATTGTTTTTTTGATTGAAATGGATAGAGAGATGATAAACAGAGCTCCTCACTTTGAAGAGTTATTAGCTACTGAAGAAGCATATCTAAAAATTGCTCAAGTTGGAGCTAGGCTTGCTATTTATCTTAAATCATTAGGGCACGATGCATTTATGAATAGCTCTGAAAAATATTTAGCTCCTTTAGTTCCTCTTGCTTATGACGCTGGTCTTGGTGAAATAGGAATAAGCAATCATTTAGTAACTTTGAAATATGGAGATAATGTGAGAATTGGAGCTGTCTTTACTAATTTAGAATTAGAAGAAGATCATCCAATTGATTTTGGATTAAAAGAATTTTGTAAACATTGCGCTTTATGTTTAATTAATTGTCCAACTTTCGCAATTAGTCATATTCCTAGAATTGTGAATGGCAGACAGTTTTATAAATTTAGAGACGATAAGTGTTACGAAATGTGGACTAAATCGGGGACAGACTGTGGTGTTTGTATTCAAAGTTGTCCGTTTACTCAAGGTGTGGATTTTGAAAAAGTATCAAAGATGAAAGATGATCCTCTTATGATGGATGAGATACTAAAAGAACATTTAGAAACACATGGTAGAAGAAAATACACAAAAGAGGAATTAAGCATTTTGAAACTTAATGGTGAAGAGTAATGGTTGAAATAGATATTCATGGATATACAGAACAGGATGCCGTTAAGTTACTTGAAAGATTTATTGTAAGTTGCAGTAATGATATAAAACAGATATTAGTGATTCACGGGTACCATTCAGGAAATGTATTAAAAGATATGGTTAGAAACTCTAATAAGCTTAGAAGTAAGAGAATTAGAAGAAGAAAACCAACAATGAATCAAGGAGAAACAATATTAGAACTATATTAGAGGTGAAGAGAAATGAAGAAACAATCTCCAATTTATTTATTTGTTATTCTAATTTCCTTAACAGTCACAGGATTTGCATTTTTTGTGATTTCTATTAATTTAGGATCTTTGGCTTATATTCTTCCAATAGCTTTAACTATTTTAGTATTTGGCTTTTTTATGTATATTGCAAAAGCAATAAACACTTCTCATTTTGAACAGAGATTGAAAATCAAAATGATGTGTCCATACTGTAAAGAAGAAATTGATGCACAAAGCGAGTTTTGCCCTAAATGTGGTGTTAATCTTAATGATAAAGTAGAATGCGACTACTGTGGACATATGAATCCTATTGACGCTCCATCATGTCAAAACTGTAAAGCTAACTTGAAATAGGTGATGTTATGAATGTTAAAAAAATTGTAACTATTAAGTTAATCGTGATATTGATTATCAGTGATATATTTCTTGTTTTTGGACAGGATCTTGTTGGAGAATATATTTACATTTTCGCAATGATGGCAATATTATCTGGGTGTTCATTAATCATTATGTTAATAGTGAATAGAAAAAATAACAGTATTACTACAGAGAAAGTGGATGTGGATTATCTTATAGAGCCAGAAGACTTAAAAGAGATGAAAATATGTAATATATGTAATACTCCAAATAATATAAAAGCAAGTTATTGTAAAAAATGTAATAACAATTTAAAAGACATTGTTTGTCCAATTTGTAAGACTGTGAATTTATTTGATCAAAAGTATTGTAGTAACTGCGATACTATCTTACAAAATGAAAAGAGGCACTTATGAAAAATTATAGATTAGTAATAATAGTTGGGTACCTTACTTCTTTTATAGGTGTATCTGTGATGTTGTTATCATATTTTAGAGAATCACTATTGATATTTTTTATTGGGTGTGTACTTGTTTTAATAGGAGTTGTCTTAATTATTACTCTAATGTCTCTCAATCTTTTTGTTAAAGATAAAAAACTAGAAATAGAAAAACTTAGACAAATGGGACTAACGATTGTTGTGTGTAAGCACTGCTTTAAGGAGAATGTTTTAGAAGATAAATATTGTATTTATTGTGGAGAAAGTCTAATTAATGATATAGAGGATTCACAAGAAGAAAATAGTTAGAAATTACACAGAGATGTTCGCTGGCGAACATCTTTTTTTATTGAATAATAAATTATTGTTAAAAAAGATTTTTTTGATATAATATTTAAGTAGAGTATATAAATAGGAGTGATAACTTATGAAGGCTATAATCTTTTTTTCAATGAGTAAAAAGCAAAGATCTAGAAATATTGCAATGCAAATAGAGGGAGATCATTTTGAAATAGTAAATCAAGATAAGGCTATTAAGTTTGCGGTTTTTCAAATGTTTTATTATGGATATAAAACAGTTGTGAAAAAGGAAGTTAAGTTTCAATCTCCTAATATTGATTTTGATAAATACAATGAGATTGTTCTTGTTTCTCCCGTTTGGGCAGGAAAAGCAAATATTTTTATGGTTCAATATCTGGCCAAAAATAGATTTATGAATAAAGAAGTTACAATTATAGGATCATCAATGGGAGAGAATAAAAATTACTTTAAGAGTTTTGATAACTTGATTGATGAATCAAACAGAGTAGTAGAACATATTTCTTATATTAAAGGTTCTAAAGCTTTTGACAGAAAGGTGTAATTATGTATAAAATACTTAAAAAAGAAATCTTGAATAAAGATATTGATTTGATGGTTGTACATGCTCCATTGGTTGCTAAGAATGCATTGCCTGGACACTTTATTATCTTAAGAGTGGATGACATGGGTGAAAGAATACCTTTAACTATTGTTGAAATTGATGGAGAAAATGTTTCGATTATCTATCAAAAACTAGGGTACTCAACGACTCTTCTTGGAAAATTAAATGTTGGAGATGAAATTGCGGATTTTGTAGGACCTTTAGGAAAAGCAGCTCATATAAGAGATGTAAAAAGTGTGTTAGGTATTGCTGGTGGCGTAGGCGCAGCTCCTTTACTTCCACAATTAAGAGAATATAGTAGATTAGGTGTTAAAGTTGATTTAGTAATTGGTGCTAGAAATAAAGAGTATTTAATTCTAGTCGATAAATATAAAAAATATTGTGACAATATTTATATTGCCACTGATGATGGTTCTATGGGAACAAAAGGATTTGTAACTGATGTTCTAACAGAATTATATAAAGAGAAAAAATACGATCATACGATCGCTATTGGTCCTCTTGTAATGATGAAGTATGTTGTTTTATTAAACAAAAAATACAATCTTTCAACAGATGTATCTTTAAATCCTATAATGATTGATGGTACAGGGATGTGTGGTAATTGCCGCGTGACAATTGATGGCAAAACATTCTTTGCATGTATTGATGGTCCTGATTTTCCTGGTGAAGGAGTGAATTTTGATGAGCTTATAGCTCGTCAAGATTACTATAAAGAAGAAGAGCATATCTGTAATTTAAGGTTGGTGAAAAAATGAAAGGTCCAAGAGTTGTGATGCCTGTATTAGATAAGGTTGAAAGAAGAACAAACTTTGAAGAAGTAGCTTGTGGATATTCATTAGAGGAAGCACAATTAGAAGCTTCAAGATGTTTAGATTGTAAAAATCCTCGTTGTGTACCAGCTTGTCCTGTAGCTATTAATATTCCTAAATTTATTGGAGAATTAATAGAAGGAGATTTAGATGAAGCGTATTATACGATTTATGATGCGAACATTCTTCCCTCAGTTTGCGGTAGAGTTTGCCCACAAGAAAAACAATGTGAACAAGCTTGTATCGTAGGAATAAAGGGAGACCCGGTATCAATTGGTGCATTAGAAAGATTTTTAGGAGATTATTCTTTAGAAAATGATGTTCTAAGAGAAACTAAAATTAATGAAAATGGTATCAAAGTAGGAATTGTAGGTAGTGGTCCAGCCGGACTTGCTAATGCAGCTGAAATGAGAAGAATGGGATATAGTGTTGATATATTTGAAGCACTTCATGATTTTGGAGGAGTTTTAAAATATGGAATACCTGATTTCAGATTACCAAAAGATATTGTTACTACAGAAATTGATCGATTAAGAGATATGGGTGTTAAATTCCATAAAAATGTAGTTATTGGTAAATCCATAACGATTGATCAAATGATGAATGAAGAAGGCTTTCAATCACTATTTTTAGGTAGTGGTGCGGGACTTCCAAGTCCTTTAGGAGTACCTGGTGAAAACTTAAGCGGAATCTATTATGCTAATGAATTCCTTACAAGAGTTAACTTAATGAAATCACATAAATTCCCTGAATCTGCGACACCTGTTAGAATAGGTGATAGAGTTGCTGTAGTGGGTGGAGGAAATGTAGCAATGGATGCTGCTAGAACTGCTAAGAGACTTGGAGCTAAAGAAGTCTTTATCTTATATCGTAGAGACATGAATGCTTTACCTGCTAGACTTGAAGAAATACATCACGCAATTGAAGAGGATATTGATTTTAGATTGTTACGTAATCCTGTTGAGTTTACTGGTGAAAATTATCGTTTGAAACAAGTTAGATGTGAAATCATGGAACTTGGAGAAGAAGATAAATCTGGTAGAAGAAGACCAATGCCTACTAATGTTTTTGAAACTTTTGATCTTGATTCTTGTATAATTTCAATAGGACAAAGACCTAATCCGATTCTTAAAGAATCTGAAGCTAATCTAGAAGTAGATCAATGGGGTAGAATCGTCACTGATAATCATCAAACATCTATTCCTGGTGTATTTGCTGGTGGAGATGTTGTTAGTGGTGCTGCGACTGTAATTTTAGCTATGGGAGCAGGAAAAGATGCATCTATTGAAATGGATAAATATATTAAAGCAAAGCAAAGTGAATAACTTTGATTTTATTAATTGACAAAACTCTAAAAAAAAAATAATTGATTTTATATAATTTTTTGATATTCAAAATAAATTTTGTGGAGGTAAATATGTCAA
>DAOWHG010000064.1 GCA_030641535.1 Mycoplasmatota bacterium
CTGGATTTCTGTAGTAATCAGCTATATCAAAAGCTTCTTTAATTAGATCAACCGCTTCTTGAAGAGTTTCAGGAGCAAGAGAGTATAAATAATAATCCCCATTACCTCCACCTCTAGTAATTTGTTTATAGTCTGCTTGGCTAGGTTGGATTCCTCCAAGACCTGGTCCACCACGCATTACATTTATAATAACTGCAGGAAGTTCTGCTCCTGCCATGTAACTAATTCCTTCTTGTTTTAATGCAATCCCTGGACTAGATGAAGAAGTTAATACTCTAGCTCCAGCTCCAGCTGCTCCATAAACCATATTTATAGCTGCAACTTCACTTTCAGCCTGAACAAATACTCGTCCATTCAAAGCCATATGTTTAGATAAATACTCAGGAAGTTCATTTTGTGGAGTAATTGGATATCCGTAAAAAGCTTCACATCCTGCTTTAATAGCAGCTAATGCCATCGCTTCATTACCTTTCATTAATACTTTACTCATTTTGCAACCTCCTTAACGAATCTTTCTACAGTTATAACTGAGTCTGGGCACATAATTGCACAAAATGCACATGCAATACACTTATCAGGATCAATTGACATTAAAGGAGTATATCCTTTACTGTTAGTTGTAGTTTCATCTAATTTTAAAATATTTACTGGGCAATAAGAGTTACATAAAGCGCACCCCTTACATCTTTCTGTATCAATAATTATTCGACCTTTAGCCATTTTTTTCCTCCTATAGCCATCTTTTAGCAATATATCTTGTTAATACAAGTCTTTCGCCTAAAAAATCGTATTTATAATTCAAATTATTGTTTTCCTCAATTACCGTATATAGAATTGGTATATTGAGTTTTTTGCTCACTTCTAATAATACTTTTTCTCCATTAATGATATCTTGTTCCGTTGTTTCAGCAATTAAATTAGTGTTATTGATTAGTCCAGTTATTTTTAATTGTGTTTCAGCTTCATACATCGAAATAGTTTGTAGAATTTTCTCTACATCGCTAGTTTCAGGTCTGAAGATGTTAACTGTACATAAAAAATCAATTTCATTCACGTCTTTTACTCTATCTAAAAACTGAATTAAAACACGTGCTCCGTTCTCAGTTCCACCTAAATCATAAATTGCAGTAATGTTAGGATTAACAAACGGAACCGCGCCTTCACCTGAAACATAAGGCAAATCACTACCAAGCATACCTTTGACAGTAGATTCAACTAAGTGAATGTTATGCTTATCAAGTAATTCATTTAAACTTCTTGATCTGAAGTATGGATTTATGATGTCTAAATCAACTAGATACTGTATTTTTTTCTGAATAGCAAGGTTTACACTAATTTCACTCTTCCCGCTTCCATAGTGTCCAGATATTATTGTAATTCTTTTCATAATTATAGTAGGAAATCACACAAAAAAAATTGGAATTTCCTCCTCCTTTGTTAGTAAAATTAACACTATCATAATGAAAGCGTTTTTACACAAAAATATTATACCATTTATTAAAACAGTTTTCAACTATTCCAACAAATAAAATTAAAAATATTATTAAACGTAATCACCGTGCGCTATATCGCCTAAAAGACTAAACTGAGGGGAATAGTCAATATACCCAAATTTACACTTTACTCTTTTGAAACCATTTTCACAAGAGAAAAACTCAACACTAAAAAGAAGAAAACAAGGGTAATTACTGAAATAATTAATCCTGAAATTCCTACAATGTCTATTTGAAAAAACGGATATAAATAATCTCCAGTTATCATACCAAAAACTACTGCAATAATCATATATAATAAAGGATAGATTATCCATAATTTTATGTGTTCCATTTTAAAGAGATAGTAGTCTCTTTGTCTGAAATAATACACAATAACTAATGTTGGAGTGATATAATGAGAAAATAAGTTCCCATAAACTCTTGCCCCAGTTGGAAAGTAAAGTCTTTGTAAGAACAAAATAAATACTGTCATTGTTATAAAAATATATAACAGTACACCGCCAAACATTATATGAAACTTATCCTGATCTCTTTTTCTGCCCATAAACAGTAATAAAAAGTAAATAAATACAATTATATTGCATTGAACTGTAAAATAGAGAAGATACTTCAATGCACTTAATACATTTGTCTCCATAAAAGCAGGTATTAATAAATCAAATAGAACACTTAAAAATGAAGAAATAACTATAACTATTATTAATTTACTTTTCATATCCATCACCCAATCTAAGTATAACAAAAAAAACACTGTATAAACAGTGTTTTTAAATAACGATATTTACTAGTTTATTACGTACTACTATTATCATTCTAATCTCTTTACCTTCTAGTAATGATGTAATCTTATCTGTTGATTTTGCAAGTACAATTACTTCTTCCTTAGGTGTATCTAATGGAAGTTTAATCTTATCTCTAACTTTACCATTGATACTGACCACCATTTCAATAGTTGATTCTACTAACTTGCTTTCGTCGTACTCTGGCCACGGTGCATTTACCATGTCTTCATTGTGACCAATTCTTTCCCAAAGCTCTTCGCATATATGTGGAGCAAATGGATTTACAATTTTCAGCAAAGCTTCAAAATCTTCTTTAAATATATGATCTGCCTTTGTAAATTCATTAACTAAAGTCATTAATTTAGCTATCGCAGTATTGAACTTAACACTCTCAATATCTTCACTAACCATTTTAATAGTTTTATGAAGAATTGTTTGATAACTATCATTCATTTGATCACTTACTTTTTCTTCAAGTCTTGCTAGTTTATCCAAAAATCTTCTAGCTCCCTTAACACCATTTTCGTTCCAAGGAGTTGATTGTTCATAATCACCAATAAACAGAATGTATAATCTTAATGTATCAGCACCATAAGCTTCAATGATTTCTAAAGGATTTACGATGTTCCCTTTAGATTTACTCATCTTATAACCATCAGATCCTAAAATAAGTCCTTGAGCAGTTCTTTTCTTATATGGTTCTTCTGTTGGAACAACTCCAATATCAAATAGGAATTGATGCCAGAATCTTGAATAGATAACATGTCTTGTTACATGTTCCATTCCTCCATTATACCAATCTACTTGAAGCCAATATTTAAGTTTATCAAAATCAGCTAATTTATCATCATTTCTTGGATCTGTATATCTTAAGAAATACCAACTAGATCCAGCCCATTGAGGCATAGTGTCTGTTTCTCTTTTAGCCATAGTTCCACATTTTGGACATTTGACATTAATAAATTCTTCAATTGTTGATAAAGGACTTTCACCTTCATCACTAGGCTCAAATTTTTCAACTTGAGGTAATACAACAGGTAAATCTTCTTCGGGGACATGTACCATCCCACATTTTGGACAATGAATAATCGGAATAGGTTCTCCCCAATATCTCTGACGGTTAAACGCCCAATCTTTCATTTTATAATTAATCGCTTTTGTTCCAATTTTATTTTCTTCTAAAAATTCGATAATCTTGTCTATTGCTTCAGGAACATTTAGTCCATTAATAATTCCACTATTCACTAATATTCCTTCATTAGAATCAGTATATGCTTCTTTACTGATATCTCCTCCAGAAATTACTTCAACAATATCTAAATTATATTTAGTTGCGAATTCATAATCTCTTGTATCATGTCCTGGAACCGCCATAATGGCTCCAGTACCATATCCTATCATAACGTAATCCGCAACAAAGATAGGAATTTCTTTATTATTTACTGGATTAATTGCGACAAGTCCATCAATTCTAACACCAGTTTTATCTTTAGCTAGTTCTACTCTTTCAAATTCTGTCTTAAGTTTAGCTCCTTCTAAATAATTATAGATTTCATCTAAATTATTTATCTTAGCTTTTTGTCTTTCGATAATACCATGCTCAGGAGCAATAACCATAAAGGTTGAACCAAACAATGTATCAGGTCTTGTTGTGAAAACCATTAAAGATTCATTAGTATCCTTTACTCTAAAATCAACATGAGCCCCAGTAGATTTACCTATCCAGTTTTCTTGTTCGATTCTAATACGCGGTAAAGTGTCAAGTTTCTTTAATCCTTCAAGTAATCTTTCAGCATGGTCTGTTATCTTTAAGAACCAAACATCTTTCTCTTTTTGAACAACAACAGTATCACAGCGATCACACTTTCCACCTTGACTTTCTTCATTTGAAAGAACAACCTTACAGCTAGGACAAAAGTTAATATACGTTTTGTCTCTATATGCAAGTCCCTTTTTAAATAATTGAACAAAAATCCATTGTGTCCATTTATAATAATCTTTATTAGTAGTATCAACGATTCTATCAAAATCAAAACTAAACCCACCTTGTTTCAACTGATTAGTAAATGTTTCAATATTAGTATCCGTTACAACCCTAGGATGAATCCCCGTTTTAATTGCGTAGTTTTCTGCAGGAAGACCAAACGCATCA
>DAOWHG010000085.1 GCA_030641535.1 Mycoplasmatota bacterium
TGAAAAAGCTACTCAAAAAGGAAAAGAAGTAGTTGAGAAGATTAAAAGCAAGTAAAAATGTAAGGAACTAGAAAACTAGTTCCTTTTCTTATATAATAGAAAACAGGTGGTATACATGGAATATCTAATTAGTTTTGATTCATTTGTTGAAGAGTTATTATTTTTCCTGGGTAATTACGGATTTATTATTGTTATAATCTTTGGAGTAATGCATCCATTATTTGAAAATCCGCTTAGCTTATTAAATATGGCTTTAGCATTTTCTATACTTGGAATTCCTTTAGGATTCTTAGTAGTCTTTTCTTCTAACTTGATTGGGATATTCTTACTATATTATTTTGCTATAAGATTTAATGAGAAATCAAACAATATATTGTTTAGAAAAAAAGTGCCTGAAAAGATATTGAACTGGGTGAAAACAACTGATACTTGGAGACATATCTTAGTGATAGGAGTTCCGATGATACCTACTTATCCTGTTAAGATTGCTGTTCCATTATCAAAGGTAGGATTTAAAAAATATTTAATTACTTTGGTTGGAGCTTACGTGTTTTTATACTTTGGTAATTTCTTAATTTACTTTGGAATTCTAGGATTCATTTCAGATGGTATTCCAGATTATGTTTCCTATATTTTGCTTATAATTTTTGTTATTTATGTATATTTTGGAAAGAGTGTTTTTAAGAAAAATAAAATAAATGAAAAAAATGAGTTTTAGTTAATTCATTTTTTTTCTTATCTCTTTTCAATTAAATGATTTTAGAATATAATATTAATTGAGGTGATATGTGTGTCAAACGAAATGAAAAGATATGTATTAGAATTAATGGAGATAACAATTACTGGGAACGACTATTATACATTTGATTTTAAGACTGAAGAAGATATTCCTTTCAAAGAAGGACAATATGGCGTTTTCATGCATGTTGATAAGGAAATTGATGGAAGAAAAGTAAGAGCTTTTAGTATTGCGAACAGTAGACAAGAAAAGCTTCTTAAAATATCAACAAAAATAGTTGAAAATCCAAGTGATTTTAAAGTAAAAATGCGTGATTTAAAAGTTGGAGATACAATGACTTTTGACGGACCAATGGGTTCTTTCACACTGGAAGAAGATTACCATAGTGTCTTTATTGCAGGAGGAATTGGTATTACACCAATAAGAGGAATAGTTAAACAATTGGAATACTTGAAATTAGATAAAGAAGCTATGTTAATCCATTCTGAACCAAGAGGATTATATCCTTTTAAAGAAGAGTTTGATAAATTAGACTTTTTAGAAAAACACTATGTCTCAAGTGTTGAAGATACTAAAAAAGCCATTGATGAGTTATCATTAAAATATTTTGATAAGGCATTTTACTATATTTCAGGAAGTCCTGGTTTTGTAAATGCTATTAAAGATCAACTAGTTTATAACAATGTAAGTAAATCAAATATTAAATTTGATAGATTCAGTGGATATTAGAAAGCAGGTATATTATGAAAATTATTAGTAATTTTAAAACTATCTCAACTGCTAAAGGAGATAAAGGGACTTCAAAGAATTACTCTAATGAAGAATTATCGAAAAGCGATGTGTTATTTGAAACGCTTGGTAACATCGATGAATTGAGTAGTGTACTTGGGATTTTATACCATTATTCTAAAGAGAAAGAAGAGATTAGGAGTATTCAAAGAACATTACAAAATATTTCATCTTTAGTAGCAACTACTGATAAAGAAATTAGAAATTCTAAGTTAATTCAAATATCAGAATTAGATATCTCAAAGATTGAACAGATTGAGCAATCTCTTTTAGAAAAAAGTGAGATTAAGCCTGTGTTTGTTTTACCGGGAAGTGACACTTCAAAAGTAGGGGCATATTATGACCTTTCAAGAAGTGTTGCAAGAAGAGCTGAAAGAAGTTTAGTTAAATTTGTTGAGGAACATAAAAGAGATGATTTAGATTATTGTCTAAAATATATAAATAGATTAAGTGATTTATTATTCTTATATTCAAGATCGCTTTCAAAATAACAGGGGCATATATATAAGAAAAGTTCAACGGATTTACCGTTGAACTTTTCTTATTTGTTCTTATTAATGATATCTTTTAATACTTCGCCTTGTCCGGTATGAGCAATCAGTACTTTACCATAAGTAACTGAACCTCCAATGAAGTGTGCAATTGCTCCAATAATCATTCCGATTACAAATAATTTAGGAATAATTTCAAGATCATATCCTTCGATTATAATTTTGTTAAATATACTTTCTCTAGACAGTAATATCAGAATAACTCCTGCTAAGATTGTTTGCATGAAGGCTAGAGTAGTAGTGATTAGTGTTTTTCTTCTCTTTATTAGGTGAATAATTTCAATTATCATTGCAAAGATTACACTTACATTTAATATAGGCAGAATACTATTGAAATGAGCATTTAATAATTCTTCATTTGTTCCATCATAATATATCGAGATTATTCCTTGCTGATAGTTTAGAAAATATAAAAACAAGATTGACATTGTAATCAGAAATAGTGATTCAAAAAGAGAAACTTTATATACACTTACTGGAATTTTAGGTAAGTTCTTTGGGTCAAATTTTGGCATATTGAATTCATGAAGTTCTTCTTCAATTTGATCTTTAAAAAACCTTTCAATTACAACGAATATAACAAATACAATACCAATACCTGCTAATGTTCCGAAAAACATTTCAGGGAATGCTCTAATAATATCAACAATCAAGTCTAAAAAGTTAAAGGGAGACATGCTGCTTATAGAGGATATAATTGTTGCTAGTAATATACCTGAGGGAACTGTTACAGCAACGATTTTCAATATTAAGTATAACATTGGTTCCATCTCTCTAGAGATTATAGGTTGATCATCTCTGTATTTAAGAGCGACTTCTTTAGGACTACCAAACTCTTTAATTAAATCATATAAAGCAGTATCCTTGTTTTCTCCATTTGATACTCTAACTTCTAAATCTTCTAGTAAGAGATTTTCTAATTCTTTTAATGTGTCATCTCTATCTTTAAAAGGTAAATATCTTTTTATTTCATTTAGATATCTGTTTAATAATTCCATTTTAATACTCCTCCTTTAACATTGAATTCAATACTTGATAATTATTTTCAAAATCATATTGCAGTGAATGCAAGATTTCTTTTCCAAAAGCATTTAATTCATAATACTTCCTAGGTCTAGGTTCTACAACTTCCCAAGTAGAAGTAAGTAGCCCTTGAGTGTCTAATCTTCTGAGTAGTGGATATAATGTATTTTGATCAATTTTTAGATCTTTCTTATTTAATGTTTCTACTAAACTATATCCATAATGTTTAGTTTTTAGCTGTGATAATACAGCTAAAACTAATGTTCCTTTTCGCAATTCATGTTTTAAGTTTTTTAATATATCGGTTTTTTCAACCATATTATCACCTCGAATTCAGTATACTGTACGCCGTACACTATTGTCAAGTATAAAGTATAAAATATTTTGTTTAACATGGATGAATAAAGGTGTTATAATATATACAGAGTATATTATAAGGAGATTGATAATTATGGAGAAAAAGATTGCTGTAATAACATGTTCTAATGCTTGTTTGGATTATATTAGTCCGAATTTGGATATAAAAGTTTTTAGATCTTCAATTCATCTAGGTGATGAGAGCTTTGTGGATTTTACTGAAATTACATCAGATGAGTTTTACAAAAGACTAGAAGCAGATAAATCACTGTTTCCAAGTACTAGTTATATGCCTTTAGGACAAATGATTGAGATTTATGAAGATTTAGTTAAAGATGGGTATACTCATGCTTTGGTTATTCCTATCTCAAATCAAATGAGTGGAATTTATAATGCTTCGATAATGGCAGCTAATGAAGTAAAAGAATTAGACGTAACTGTATTTGATTCTTTAACTGTAGCTTATCCTGAAGCTAAAATGGTATTAGAAGCAATTAAGATGGTGGATGAAGGAAAAGACATCCCAGAGATTGTTAAAGAATTAGAATATATTAGAGATAATAATAAAATATATTTCGCAGTTAATACTTTAACTTATTTAGTTAAAAATGGTAGATTATCAAACGCTAGTGGATTTATTGGTGGAGCTTTAAAAATCAAACCAGTTCTAACTATTTCAAAAGAAGGTAAAGTCGAAACTGTTGAAAAAATAAGAACTTTTAAGAAAGCAGTTGATAGAGTTTTAGAAATGTATTTTAGAGAAACAAAAGGATTGGATGTTGAACCATTTATTATTCATGCAAATAATGAAGAGACAAAACAATATATAATAGAAAAATTACAAGAAGATAACCCGGAATTGAAAGATATTGTTACAATGCCTTTAACAGCTGGAGTGGGAGCTCACGCAGGCCCTAAAACAATAGGATTAGGATATTATATAAAAAAGTAAAGTGGAAACTTTACTTTTTTCATATTTGCTTAACATTTCCTATTTATAATGAGTTAGAATATAATAGAAATAGGTGATCAATATGTATGAAGTTTTGATTGTGGAAGATAACATTGAAATTAATAATTTAATATATGAAATAATGCTTGATAGTAATTATCAAGCTTTTCAAGCGTTCAATGCTTTTGATGCAATGAAGATTTTTGAGAATAATAATATCGATTTAATTGTTACTGATTTAATGCTTCCTATAAAATCAGGAGAAGATTTTATAAAGGATATTCGTCTCTTTTCAAATGTGTATATTATAATTATATCTGCGAAAGTAGATTTAGAAAACCGTCTTGAAGGATTAACAATTGGGGCAGATGATTATATTGTTAA
>DAOWHG010000074.1 GCA_030641535.1 Mycoplasmatota bacterium
AAATTAGTACTAATAGCTCCAATTATTAAAAACCCTAATTATCGTAAGTTTTTGAAAGGATTGAGACGTAGTCTATATCATTCGAAAAACTTAACAAGAATTCAAAAAATCTTTTATAAAGAATTTGTTGTTAGATTTATGAGAGTTTCAAAGATTCATATTTGGCATCTTCAAATGTATCTTCATTACACTAAAAGATATTTAAAAATGATTACAACGAAAACTTTGATAATTGAAACACTTAAAGATGAAATGGTTAAAAAGAAATCAATTGATTTATTAGTTAAGTCTATTAAAAATGATGTAGATAGATATCCGATTGATTCAAGTCATTTCTTATTATTTGATAGAGCAGTTAGAAACGACGTTATTAATAAAGTTGCTTCGTATTTAGAGGAGGAATAACAATGAAAGTATCATTAAATTGGTTGAAAGAGTTAGTTGATATAAACGTGAGTATCGAAGAACTCGCAGATAAATTCAACATTCATAGTGCTGAGGTTGAAGAATTCTACAAACTAGTAGAAGCTACAAACCTAGTTGTTGGATATGTTGTAGAAAAGGAAAAACATCCTGATGCTGACAAGCTAAGTGTTTGTCAAGTTGATGTAGGTGGAGAAATACAACAAATTGTTTGTGGAGCTCCTAATGTTGATAAAGGACAAAAAGTTATTGTTTCTTTACCAGGGGCTGTACTTCCAGGTAACTTCAAAATAAAAAAATCAACTATTAGAAATGTTGAATCTAATGGGATGATTTGTAGTTTGAATGAACTAGGGATTGACAAGAAATATCATAATGAAGATGGTATTCATGTTTTACCTAGCAATCTAGAAGTTGGTAAAAATGCGATTGAAGAAATGTATTTGAATGACGAAGTTATGGAGTTAGATTTAACACCTAACCGTGCAGATTTACTAAGTATGATGGGATTAGCTTATGATACAGCAGCTATATTAGATACTGATGTTCATTTGAATACTCCTAATGTAGAAGAAATTGATGAACTGAATCCTGTAACTATTAAAATAGATACAGAAAACTGTTTTTCATATTATGCTAGAGTAATTAAAGATATTGTTGTTGGGCCTACTCCATTATATATGCAAGCTCGCTTAGTTGCAGCAGGTGTAAGACCGATTAACAATGTTGTAGATATAACAAACTATGTAATGCTTGAAACAGGGCAACCTCTTCATGCTTTTGACTATGACTTACTTGGTTCTAATACAATCACAGTTAGAATGGCAGAAGAAGGAGAATTATTTAAAACATTAGATGAAAAAGAAAGAAATTTAACAAAAGATGATATTCTAATAACTAATGATAAATATGGTGTAGCACTAGGTGGAGTAATGGGTGGATTTGACACTGAAATTACAGATACATCTAGTACAATTCTTTTAGAAAGTGCTGTTTTTGATCCTTATCACATAAGAAAGACATCAGCAAGACTTGACTTAAGAAGTGAAGCATCAAACCGCTTTGAAAGAAAAGTTGATCCAGCTAGAACTGTTCTTGCTTTAGATATGGCGTCTGAATTATTTAGTAAATACGCTAATGGAAAAGTATTAAAAGGTGTTAGTTCTATTGACAATACTAATAAAGAGGAAATAATGATTGATTTATCATTAGAAAAGATTAATCATTATTTAGGAACTAACTATTCACTTGATTTAGTAAAAGATACTTTATCTAAATTAGCTTTTAATTATGAGGTAAATGGAACTTCATTTACAATCTCTGCCCCTACAAGAAAACAAGATATCGAGACATACCAAGATATTATTGAAGAAGTAGGAAGAATTATTGGATATGATAAATTACCATTAACATTACCTAAAACAGTGTCACAAGGTAGTCTTACTGATTATCAAATATTTAGAAGAAAACTTAAAACCATTATGACAGGACTTGGACTCAATGAAGTAATTTCTTATTCTTTACTAAATGAAGAGAAAGTATTTGATTTTGTAAAAGATAAAGTGGAAGTAGTAAAAATGGCAATGCCAATGAGTAAAGATCGTTCTACTATGATTCTTACTCCAATAAATGGATTGTTAGAGGCAGTTAAATACAACACTGCTCGAAAAAATAAAGATTCATTCTTCTTTGAACTAGGTTCTAGATACGAAAAAGATAAAGAAACATTATTGCTATCAGGTGCCTTAACAGGAGAGTTATCAAATACTAATTGGCAAGGTAAAAAAGAAATAGTAGATTTCTTTGCTGTAAAAGGGTTGTTAGAATCATTGTTTAGCAAATTAAATCTATCACATTTAGAATTTAAACAAATGAGTGATTATAAAAACTTACATCCAGGGCAATCAGCATATATCGTAGATAGAACTGGAACTGTCGGATTTATTGGTAAAGTGCATCCAAAATACGAAAAAGAAAACGACTTAAACGAAGTCTTTGTATTCGAATTGGATGTTAAAAAAATGTATGAAATAAGAAGACCTTTAAAGAAAGTTAAAGATGTTAACAAATTCCCAAGTATTTACCGTGATATAGCTATTGTTGTTGATAAAGAAATTTCGGCTTCACAGCTTACTGAAGCTATACAAAAAGCAGGTAAAAGAATGCTCGTTGATAAAACTATATTTGATTTATATAACGGTGAAAGCTTAGGTGAATATAAAAAATCATTAGCAATCAGAATGGAATTTAGTGATTCATCTAAAACATTAGAAGTGAGCACAGTTGATGAAAGAACTAAAGAAATAGTAAATCACTTAGAAAAACGATTTGGAGCTAAATTAAGATAATAATAAAAATAACAAGTCATCGACTTGTTATTTTTTTTACATATTATAGAATAAATCTCTAATTAGTTTCTTGATGTTTTTTGTTTCTATTCCTGAATACGGGAATATTACACTGTTAGATTCATTAATTATTTCGTATTTAAGTGCGTAACGATCACAGTTTCTAATAAAAGTATTAAGGAAATACTTTGTTCTAAAATCTAGGATTACATGTAGGTTACTGTCATTTCCTCTAATTGAGAAGTTCTTGTTTTTATTTTTGCGAAGTAATGCAGTTGTAATTGCTTCGTTTTTTTCTTTGTATAAATTATAAAGTTTCTTTGTGTGTCTTCTAAAACAACCCTCTTTCATAAATCTTGCTAATGTTAGTTGTTCTAATTTAGATACACCTTGTGAGAATCTTGAATAGTTTTCTCTATAAATGTTATATAAAGGTACTGGTAAAATCATAAAACTAAGTCTAAGTGAAGGTAAGAAAATCTTGGAGAATGACCCCATATAGATAACATTTCCTCCATTGTTGTAACTATGAATAGAAGGCACAGTATAGCTGTTATAACGCAAGAAGTAGTTGTAATCATCTTCGATTATATAAGCATCATTTTGCTTGCTCCATTTAATTAAATCATTTCTGCTTTTTACTTTAATTACTTCACCTGTAGGATAAATATTAGAAGGTGAAATATATAAATAATCTGCTTTAATTCTAGATATTTCTTTAATTGTTTTTCGAGGTTTTAATGAGTAATTATAAGCTCTAAAAACATTCATTGCTTTCTTAAATTCTGGCGTTAAGTAAGTAACGCTTTTTTTATTAGATATATTTAATAGTATATGTAGTAAGTTTTGAATACCTGATCCAATTATGATTTGATTAACATCACATTTAACATCTCGCTCTTGTAAAACATATTTTCTGATTTCTTCACGCAATTCTAGTTCTCCACGAGGATCACATTCTGTGTATAGTTTATCAGATTCATAATTAATTACTTTGTTCATAATAGCTTTATAGTTTTTAATGTCAAATAGATCAGTTGTAATTTTATCATTTGGATATGCGGGAGTAGTAATTGGCTCAACCAGTGGTTTATGTCTAGAGTGTTCTAACAAATCAACAGCTAAAACGATATACCCACTTCGTGGTATACTATCGACATAACCCTCAATTAACAGTTGGTTATAGGCTTTTTCTACAGTTGTAGTACTAATGTCTAATCTTTTAGCTAAAGATCTAATTGATTCAAGTTTTGAGTTCTTCTTGTATTCGTTTCTTCTTATTTTGTATTTAATATCTTCATAGAGTCTTTGATATAAAGTAATATTCATTTTTTCCATGTGACCACCTCAAAATAATATTTTTTGTATGTTTTAAAAGATACACTCTTTTATTATAATATATTGAAGAGTTAAATAAAAGGAGAGATTGAAAATGAAATCAAGAA
>DAOWHG010000033.1 GCA_030641535.1 Mycoplasmatota bacterium
AATGTTTCTTTTACGGGGACATCTACGGAATCTGTAAAAAATGCAGAATCAAATCTTGAGGGTAATTATTTAGCTATAGTAAGTGATGTTAGAAATTATAATGATATTCAAAACGCAAAAGATATGGCAGTTAATAAATTTGCTGAAATAGATATATGGGTTAACAATGCTGGAGTTACACAAAGTAATGAAGTTGTTAGTGATCTTGAAGTAGAAGAAATTAAAAAAGTGATAGGTATAAATATTACTGGATTGATTCTAGGAACTAAAGTAGCTTTGATCCAAATGAAAAAACAGAAATACGGGCATATTTATAATATGGAAGGGCTAGGTAGTGACAACAGAATGTATCCAAAAACAGCTATTTATGGATCATCTAAAAGACTTGTTAGATATTTTAGTCACTCCAGTAATAAGGAACTAAAAGATTATGAAAATATATTTGTAGGAACAATCTCTCCAGGAATGGTATTTACTGAATTGCTTTTAAGTGGAACAACAAAAGAAAGCGAAAATATCTTTAGAATATTAGGAAATAAAGTAGAAGAAGTTACACCATTTTTAGTTAACAAAATGCTTGTTAATAAATTACATATTAACTGGTTAACAAATAGAAAAGTAATTTATCGATTTATAAAGAGTTTATTTATTAAAAACGATAAGTAATTGAGGTATATTTATGGAAAAGATTTATGATTATACATTAAGTGAATTAGAAGAAATGCTTGTAAGCTTTGACTTTAAGAAGTTCAACGCAAGACAAGTGTTTGAGTGGATATATAAAAAGGAAATTAAAGATTTTACGATGATGAGCAATTTAAGTAAAACTTTAAGAGCTTTTTTAGTAGAAAATTTTACATTTTCTACTTTAGAAGTAAGCTCTCATCAAATTTCAAAAGACGGAACTGAAAAGTTCCTTTTTGAGTTAGAAGATAGAAACCTGATTGAGACAGTTTTAATGAGACATGATTATGGGAATAGTGTTTGTGTTACAACACAACTAGGATGTAATATCGGATGTTCTTTTTGCGCATCTGGTCTTCAAAAGAAGAAAAGAGATTTAGAAGCTTATGAAATAGTTCTACAAGTTTTGAAAGTTGCTGAGATAACAAAAGAAAGAGTAAGTCATGTTGTTGTTATGGGAATTGGAGAACCATTTGATAATTATGATAGAACAATGAAATTTATTGATATTATTAATTCGCCTTATGGCTTAGAAATCGGCGCTAGACACATTACTATATCAACTAGTGGTATTGTTCCCAAAATAGAACAATTCAGTTTAGAAACAAAGCAAGTGAACTTAGCGATAAGCTTACATGCTCCTAATAACGAGATTAGAACAAAACTTATGAAAATTAATAAAGTATATCCAATTGAAGATGTAATTAGAGCTTCTAGAGAATATGTTTTAAAGACTAATAGAAGAATCACTTTTGAATATATTTTATTGGATCATGTTAATGATGAATTAAAACACGCGAATGAATTATCTGATTTACTTAGAGGAATTAACTGTTATGTCAATTTAATAAGATACAATGATGTTGTAGAATTTAATTTAAGAGGAAGTAGTGAAGAAAGAGCTAATGCATTTTATTTAAAGCTTAAAGCAAGAGGCATTAATACCACTTTAAGAAGAGAAAAGGGTGGAGACATAGACGCTGCTTGTGGACAATTAAGAAGCAAGAAAATTTAATTATGAATTATCAATAAATAAAAACACCTTTAAGAGGTGTTTTTGTTTGACAAAATAACAAGCATGATATAGAATATGAGTATATTCATATAAGTGCACTCATATTAATGAAGGAGGTATAAAATGGCAAGAATATCTCAAGAAGAAAAAGAGAAAATCAGGCAAAAGATATTGGATGTTTCAAAAACATTCTTTTATGATGTGGGGTATGAAAATACTTCTACTAAAATGATTGCTAAAAAGGTTGGAATTGCCGAGGGGACTATATTTAATTATTTCCCTACTAAAACAGATATATTATTTGAATCCATTTATGATAATTATTTTGAAAATGTAGAAGAATATCAAGATCTTTTTGATCTAGAAGGAAATATTTCAGAAGTAGTAATTGATTATCTATATAAATCAATGAATGTGATGCTTAGAATACCTCGAGCTATTTTAAGCGAAATGACTATTCAAGGTTTTAAACTAGCCAGAAAGAATCCAGGAAGATTCAAGAAATTTGCTGAATTAGATTTCAAGTATATTATGGATCTTGAACTGTATTTTAAGAAACTAATTGAAAGAAATATATTACAAGATGTAGATCCAAAACAACTTAGCGAGCTTGTTTATAGTGCAGTGATGTTTGAAGTTATAATGTATCTTTATGATAAGACAATAAAAAAAGACATATTGAAACAAAATATTAAAACAAAAATAGATGTATTAATTAAAGGATACCTAAAAGGAGGAAAAACAAATGAGTATTAAATTAGAAAATGTAACAAAAACTTATTTTACAGGAGAAGTTGAAACACATGCTGTTAAGAATGTAGACTTAGAAATCAAAGATGGAGAATTTATAGTTTTACTTGGGCCTTCAGGTAGTGGTAAAAGTACCATGTTAAATATTATTAGTGGACTCGATACTCCGACAAGTGGAAAAATCTCGATTGATGAGGAAATCATAAGTGATATGAATTCTAAACAACTAACAAAATTTAGAAGAGACAATTTGGGATTTATCTTTCAACAATATAACTTACTTCAAACATTAAGTGTTAGTGAAAATGTTGAAGTAGGGCGAGAAGTAAGTTTGTTGCCGTTTACTGTTGAAGAAGTATTAGAACAAGTTGATTTGATTCCTCAAATCAATAAGTATCCTTTCCAATTAAGTGGGGGAGAACAACAACGTGTAAGTATTGCACGTGCAGTTGTAAAAAATCCTAAAATCATGTTTTGTGATGAACCGACTGGGGCACTTGATGAAGTAATGGCAAAAGAAGTTTTAGGAATATTACAAAAATTAAATGAAAAATATAAAACATCTGTTGTTTTAATAACTCACAATCCTAATATTGGAGCTATGGCTGATCGCATTATAAAACTTAATTCTGGAGAAGTAGTTGAGGTTATTGAGAACAAAAACAAATTAAAAGCTTCAGAAATCTCTTGGGGATAAAATGTTATTTAGAAACGTCCTAAGAACACTTAAAAAACAATATATCCAACTATTACTATTAGGAGTAATTATTACCTTAAGTAGTTTTATATATACTACAATGGATTATGGTGTTGGGGGAATACTAGTCCCAACAGAAGAATACTTCGAAGTTTCAAATCAAGAAGATTTTGCTATATCAATGCTTGACATGATACTTGAAGATGATGGAATATTTATAGCAAGTAACTGCGCTCTAACTTCTGAAGTTCATACTTTAAGTGGATTAAAGAACATCGATAGTGCTTGTTACTATGATTTAATAGAAAACAGATTAAACATAATTGAAAACGAATATGATGATATTAATATTGAACTAAGAGAGAACAAAGATGTTTATTTTAATTTTGATGAAACTTCATATAAAGTACGTTTTCTAAAAGCAACTTCAGAAATTAATTTAAGTTACTTCGTTGAAGGAAATGCTCCAGCGACTGATTCTGAAATTGCTATTTCAGAAGCTTTCGGAAAAAGTAATGATTTAGATGTTGGAGATACTTTAGATATCAATGGAAAAGATTATACAATAAGTGGATATGTACTTTTCCCTGATTATAGTCTTGCGCTATTTTCAGCGAATTTAATAATTGATAATAAATCTCAATCTCTAGGATTACTTACAGATCAAGAATTTGAAAACTTAAATGAAAATATTGGTTTTGAAATTGCTGGGGATTTAACAAATGGAACAACAGAAGATGAATTTGAAGAAAATGTAATTAATGATTTTCGTGATAATGATAACCTACCATTTGTAACTAATATAGTTTTAACTGTGAATAATATGCGTAGTGGAGCGATTTATGCTGAACTTGAAGGCGGAGAAGCAATGGGTCTTGGACTAAGTTTAATAATTGCCTCAATTGCGATATTAATTGTTGGAATAATGGTATCAAAGGTATTGGTTTCTCAAAGAGGAGCAATAGGAATATTAAAATCAATGGGATATTCTAACAGACAAATTACAATTCCTTATATTTTCTTTATTGCAATATTGTCGTTTCCTGCAATTGTATTAGGGTATTTCTTTGGATCATTTGCAGCTCAACCAATGAGTGATCTATATAAAATGATTTACCTTTTACCAAGCTCCGCTGTTGAACATTCATTTGATACATTTATAGTAGCTGTTATCGTACCTTTCTTATTCTTATTAGTTGTTAGTTATTTTATAATAAAAAGAATATTAAATCAGAAACCAGTTGAGTTATTAAATCCTCAAATGGTAAGTAGTACAAATTTCTTAGCCAAAAAAATGGGGAAATTTCTAAAGAAATTAAAGATTACAAGCAAGATGAAACATTTACTACTTTACCGCAATATGGTTAAATTTTTAGTGTTTGTAATTGGAATGTTTTTTGCAGCATTCTTAATACTATTCAGTTTTTCAATGTTAGATATATTTGATAAATTAACTGTGGATTATTATAATAATACGAATCATAATTATATAGGTTATTGTGATATTGAATTACCATGTGATAATCCTACTGGAACTCAAGAAAAAGTTATTGAATTACCAAGTGTAATACTAGGAGATGAAGAAGTATATTTAGTAGGACTTGAAAGTGATTCACTAATACATAAATTAGTTGACACTAAAGACAATGAAATAACAAATAAACTAGATGATGGATTAGTAATTACTAAGTCTTTAAGCCTGATTAAAGGTTTTAAGGTGGGAGATTCATTGTTGCTTGAGATTGGTGATGAACATGTCTTAATAGATGTAATGGCAATCACTGAAGAGTATAGTGGAAATAAAGTTTATATGAGTAGAGAAGAACTCGGAGACATATTTGTAGATTCTACTGAATACTATAATGTTATATACTCTGAAACAGAATTAAATGAAGATAATTTCATGATGATTATTAGCACAGAAAAAATTATGGAACAATCAGAAGTTATGCAAGGACTATTTGAAACTGTCTTTCTTATTATGATTGTAGTTTCTGTTATTATTGGAGCTATAGTGGTTTATATTCTAACGGTTATGACTATTGAAGATAATTTCTATAATATATCATTATTCAAGGTTATAGGGTATAATAATAAAGAGATAGATAAAATGATACTTGGAGGATATTTGGTATATGGAATAATTATATTCTTAATAACTATTCCTATAGCACTTGCTGCTTTTTATGGACTCACAGCTATATTTGCACAATATTATGAATTAGTGTTCCCATTTGATTTTGAAATTTGGCATGCGGGAGTTAGTACAACTATGTTTATCATAATATTTTATACTGGTGCATTTGTGGCTAAAAGGCACCTTAATAGGATATCTCTTCAAGAAGCAATGAAAATGTATCAAGTATAGGAGGACTCATTATTAAAGGATTAATTACAAAATTAATCGGTGGACAATACACCGTGAGAGACGAAAACAATAATTCTCATGTGCTTAAGGCACGTGGGAAGTTTCGCCATACGAATGAGAGCCCAGTAGTGGGAGATAGAGTAATCTATGATGAGAAATTCATCACAGATATACTTGAGAGAAAGAATATTTTAAATAGACCACCTATAGCCAATATTGATCAAACTATTATAATTAATAGTTGTGCAGAACCAGATTTTAGTTTTAATCTATTAGATAGATTTTTACTATTAATTGAGCATGAAAGTATAAAACCGATTATTGTAGTTACTAAAACCGATTTAATGGGTGAAGAGAGACTTAAAGATTTAAAAAATAAAATTAGTTATTATGAAAAATATTATAGAGTAATTTATACAAGCACAGTAACTTTAGAAGGAACTGAAGAATTTAAGGAATTATTTAAGGACAAAATAAGTATTTTTGCAGGACAAACCGGAGCTGGTAAATCAAGCTTATTGAATGTTCTGGATACTAATTTAAATTTAAAAACTAATGAAATATCAAAAGCACTAGGTAGAGGTAAACATACCACAAGACATTCGGAAATGTATGAATTATTTGGTGGGTTAGTCGCCGATACGCCAGGATTCTCAAAACTAGATTTCTTTGATATTAAAGTGGAAAATGTTCCGGATTGTTATATTGACTTCTTTGAATTATCAAGTCAATGTAAGTTTAGAGGTTGTAAACATATTGATGAACCAAAATGCAAAATCAAAGAAGAAGTAGAACTAGGAAATATATTAATAAATAGATATACTAATTATAAAACAATCATGGAAGAAATAAAAAATCAGAAGCCAATGTATAGGAAGTGATATTATGAAAATTGCACCTTCGATATTATCCGCAGATTTTGGAAATCTAGAAAAATCAATCAACTTAGTAAGAAATGCAGAGTGGCTCCATATTGACGTAATGGACGGGCATTTTGTGCCGAATATTACTATTGGACCAATTGTTATAAAAGGACTTAGGGGATATACAAAGCAAGTTTTGGATACACATTTAATGATTGAAGACCCTTCCAAGTATCTTAATGAGTTTATTAAAGCTGGAAGTGATAGAATAACTTTCCATATTGAAACAACTCTTAACCCTATTGGAGTAATTAATCAGATTAGATCAGCTGGTGCTAGCGTTGGTATTTCTATTAAACCAAGTACTGAAGTTAGAGAAATAGCTGACTTGATTCCTCTTATTGACCAAGTTCTAATTATGAGTGTTGAACCAGGTTTTGGTGGACAAGAATTTATGCCTTACAGTTTAGAAAAAATTAAAGCAATAAGTGCTTTAAGAGATAAATTAAATAAGGATTTATTAATTGTAGTTGACGGGGGGATAAATCAAGAGACTGCTGCTATGTGTAAAGAAGCCGGAGCTGATGTATTAGTAGCTGGATCATTTGTTTTTAATAGTGATGATCCATATGCTAGAATCGAGAGTTTACGATGATTGTTAAGATATTTGCTGGCCCACTAACATACGACTTTAATAAAGTTTATTCAAGGGATAATGAAGAGTACATTGTTGGAGTAGATCAAGGGGCATTATTATTACTGCAAAACAACTTACCAATTGATTTAGCTATTGGAGATTTTGACAGTGTTACTGATGAAGAATATGAGCAAATAAAAGCATTTGCCAATGAGACAAAGAAATATCGATCTAGAAAAGATTATACTGATTTATATTTAGCTATTGAGGAAGTTCTCGAAATGGAATACCATAAAATAATTATTTATGGAGCAATGGGTGGAAGATTTGATCATAGTTATGCTAATTTGAGTTTATTGAGGTTAGGAAGTATTTCAATAGTTACTGAAGATGCTACATTGTATGCTCTTCATCCTGGAACTCATAGAATTAGGAATAAACATAAATATATCTCATTCTTTGCACTTGAAGACATATTTGATTTAACACTTGAAGGGTTTTTATATGATAAGAAGAATTTTGAGCTATATACTGATGATCCTTTATGCATCTCAAATGAAAAAGAAGGAGTTGTATCATTTTCAGAGGGATTATTACTAGTTATTCATCAAGATGAAAACTAATAAAAAAGCACTCAATTGAGTGCTTTTCTTATACATATATATTAACGAAATAAAAACGAAATAAAAAAAGCCGATATTATCGGCTGATATAAGTAATTTAAGCGCGTTTCACAAGTCCGCTTCGTAAAGCTCTTGCAGAAACTAATACTTTTTTAATTGTTCCATCTTCTTCAACAATTCTAACCTTTTGAAGGTTTGTTTTCCATTTTCTTTTTGTTGTATGAAGTGAGTGTGAACGATTATTACCACTCATACCTTTTTTTCCAGTTGCATAACATTCTCTTGACATAATTTATTCCTCCAATCATTAGAATTTCAAGCACGTATAATTTTAACACAATATTATTAAAAAGCAAGTATTAAAAGCACTTTTTTTAAATTAATATGTATTTTAGTATATTTAGAATGAAAGGCAGATGATAGTAGTTGAATAGTGCTGAAAAATTAATACTTGAAAAAAAATATTTCTGTAGTTTTTTAGTTATTGTTCAGAATTATTCATTATGTTTTAATTTTATTAATTTAAAAAGACCTTACTAGAGGGGTTTTACTTTGATATTCAAAGTATGAGCGAATATTCATATTAATAAAGCCATTTTTGGCTAAAAGCCTTAACATTTGCAATTATAAAATATGTGTGATAAAATATGAAAAGTATTTTAGTTAAATTATAAATATAGATAAAAATTATAAATTGGAGGAAAAAGTATGAGCTCAACTGTAATTGATAGTAATATGCTTAAACTTCTTATAACAAATGGAACAATTGCTTTAAGAAATGATTATCAAAGAATAAATGAATTGAATGTATTCCCTGTGCCAGATGGTGACACAGGAAGTAACATGCAATCAACAATGATGTCAGGAGTAAAAGCAATTAGGGATTTGGAAGACGGAAACATTGAAAAAGTTTCGAAAGCATTATCAAGAGGACTATTAATGGGGGCTAGAGGGAATAGTGGAGTTATTTTAAGCCAGTTATTTAGTGGATTTGCAAAAACATTTAAGGGATTAAAAACTATTAACACCTTAGATTTTTTAAATGGATTACAACAGGGAGTTAAACAAGCATATGGTGCTGTTATTAATCCTGTTGAAGGAACAATCTTAACAGTAGCTAGAGAAGCAGCAGACGTTGCACTTAGATATACTAAGAAAGATTCGGACCTATTAGAAATATTAGAAATATATGTGAAGGAAGCATATGAATCATTAGAAAGAACACCTGATCTACTTCCAGTATTAAAAGAAGCTGGTGTAATTGATGCAGGGGCTGCTGGATTTATTGATATTATTGATGGAATGATTTTAGCTCTTAAAGGAGAAATCTTAGAAGATTCTAAATTCGCAACTGTTTCATCAGTTTCGCATGAAATTCATGCATATGAAGGATCAACTGATTTTGGTTATTGTACTGAATTTATTGTTGATTTAAAAGAAGGATCTAGTTTTGTTAAAGAAGCCTTCATCACACAAATTTCTACGTTTGGGGATAGCTTAGTAGTTGTAAGTGATGATGAAATCTTAAAAGTACATATCCATACGAAAACACCTGGAGATGTATTGAATTATGGACAACAATTTGGTAATTTCGCCACATTGAAAATAGAAAACATGAGTATTCAACATTCTGAAACATTACTTCACACTTCTGGAGATGGACACGATTGTGGACATGATCATTCAGAATTTAAAAAGAAATATGGAATCATCACTGTAGTTAACGGTGAAGGATTAAAAGGAATGTTTAAAGAAATGGGTGTTTGCTGCGTTATTGAAGGTGGGCAAACAATGAATCCTTCAACTGAAGATTTTATTAATGCAGTAGAATCTATTAACTCTGATCACATTATCATTATTCCTAATAACGGAAATGTATTGTTAAGTGCTCAAACAGCAGCTAATTATATTAAAGATAGAGATGTCACAGTACTTCCTGCTAAAACAATAGCTCAAGGGTATGCTTCTCTAACAATGTTTGATGCAAATGCTACTCTTGAAGATAATGTTCGTGAAATGGAAGAGTTAATTAAACACGTTAAATCTGGTGAAGTAACTTACGCTGTAAGAGATACTGAATATAATGGAGTCAAAATTAAAAAAGACGAATTCATCGGTATTGCTCAAGGAGAAATAGTGACTTCAAACGTTGAAAGAAAAGATACTGTAACAGCGTTATTTGACAGTTTACTTGATGGAGAAAGCGAAATTATTACTGTCAT
>DAOWHG010000048.1 GCA_030641535.1 Mycoplasmatota bacterium
ATTTTACATAAAAATGATGTATATGTATTAGCTAGAAGTGGAATGGAAGATAGCGTTCATGATGTTGGAGTTGCAGTATATCAGTTAGACAATGCAACTAGTGAAGTTTCTCCAACTACTAGAGAATTAAGCAATGAGTTATCGGGATATCTTGGGAATACATCTGTGATAAAAGTTTGTATTTTAGTAAGAGATAAATTTGATGAAGACGAGCTTGAAGCGCTTAAATACGATTCTGCTATGCATAAAAACACTGTAGTAGTTGGTATTGAGAAAGCTACTAGTAAACTGATTTATAATTACTTTTTAAATGGAAAAGATCTTGATATATACTTAGGGAAATTGTTTCAAGTAGATTTAGTTCGAGAATAATAAATATTTAACAAGGAGACACATATGAGCATATTTGAAGTTGGAATGTTGGTTTGTTTTGGATTTGCATGGCCAACAGCTATTCATAAGAGTATTAAAAGCAAAAGTATTGAAGGGAAAAGTTTATTGTTTATCTATGTGATTATGATAGGATACATTTTTGGTATTTTTCATAAATTTACTAATAGTTTAGATTTTGTTGTTGTTTTATATATGATAAATTTAGTAATGGTGTTTACTGATTTGTTACTTTACTATAGGAATAAAAATTTAGTAATTAAGTAAAGGAGGTAAAATTATGTCGGTTGAAAAATTTGTAATGTTTGATATCAATTTTTATGCAGCTTTCTTTTTGTTTACTATTTTAATTACTATTTATGCTAAAAAAGATGTGTATAGTTATTCAAGTAAAATGTTCAAATTTATTATTATAACTAATATAATTCTTCTTTTGTTTGAGGGTGTTACATTTTTATATAATGGTATAAATACTGAATTTGCATGGTATGTGAATTATATATTTAATGGAGTAGTATTTCTTTTAACTCCATTAGTAGGTAGCTTTTGGGCAAGCTATATAGATCATAAAATCTTTAATTCAAAAGATAGAATTAAGAAGAGACTGTATTATTTGCAGCCATTTATTATTGGAGTAATTTTATCAATATTTAATATTTTTTATCCTGTTCTTTATAGTATAAGCGAGGTTAATGTATATAGTAGAGAACCATTAATTTCAGTTAATATAGCTACAATGTATATACTTCTTTTCTACATTTTCTATTTAGTAATTAGAAACAGAAAGTTACTTGAGAGAAATGTATTTTATGGGGTTGTAATGTTTATGGTGTTCCCAGCAATTGGCGGAGCAATTCAAATGATTTTTTACGGAGTGTCATCTTTATATTCTTTGATGGCTTTAGGAGTAGTTGTAACGTACATATTTTTGGAAACAGTAGGTTCATCTAAAGATTATTTGACAAATCTATTTACGAGAATTAAGTCTGATGAATATATTAAGAATATGATGGATAGGAATTTAGAATTTTATGTAATAATGATAGACTTAGATAATTTCAAGAAGTTAAATGATAAGTATGGGCATTCTTCAGGGGATAGTGTATTAAAGAGTTTTGGTATTGTCTTGCAAAATGTGTTTACAGAAAATGCACTTGTTTCAAGATTTGGGGGAGATGAATTTTTAATAATCGTTTCCGAAGTTGAGGAAGAAGAATTATTAGAGTACAAAAAATTAATAGATGAAGAGTTAACAAAAAAAGAATACCGAAATAAGTTATTAAAAGATATTGGATTTAGTTTTGGATATTCTTCATATAAATTAGATGACGAAAAAACAATGGATCAATTAATTGTAGAAGCAGATGACTTTATGTATAAAGACAAAGCTATAAATAAAAATTATAAACGCAGAAAGAATGATAGATAATTATCCATCATTCTTTTTTATTTGCCTTGAATATGGTATAATTAGATTGCATATTAAGGAGTGATTACATGGAAATAGTTAGATTTTTTTTAATGGTTTTAATAGGAGGGTTAATTGGTTGGTTAACTAATAAAGTTGCAATCAAAATGCTTTTTAGACCGGTAAATCCAGTAAGAATTTTATTTTTTAAATTCCAAGGTGTTTTTCCTAAAAGAAAAGACATAATGGCTATATCACTAGCTGACACAATTGAAAAAGAATTGTTATCAAAAGAAGTTATTTTAGATAAAATTTTAAATGAAGATAATTTAGAACAAATTAAGAAAGATATAATGGAATCATTACTAATTAATCTTTCAGAGAAGATTCCATCAATGGTGAGAATGTTTTTGGGAAGTAATGTTGATCAAATGTTAAAAGACTTTTTTGAAAAAGAGGGAGATAGTCTATTTAATGATTTGATTGAAAAGTTCAAGGATATTGGACTTGAAAATTTAAATATTAGAGAGATTGTTATCGAGAGAATAAATGATCTAGATTTTATTGAATTTGAGAAAATCATCTTTGGTCTTATGAATAGAGAGTTAAAACATATTGAAATTATTGGATTAATATTAGGATCGCTAATTGGAATCGTACAATACATAATTACTATATTCTTATAAAGAGGTGAAGGAAATGAATAAAGAATTTATCGAAACTTTGAAAAGAATTAAGGAAAATAAGTATGATTTCACAAATATAATCGATAAATACGCGCTAACTAAAACTTTAATTGAAAATATTGGGGATCAAGACTCTTTTATTAGAGACTTACTTATTTGTCCTATTTTAGCAAATTTATTTTACTATGATCACCTAACTAAAGAAGAAATTACTGAGTTCACTAAAACTTTAATTGGTGAAAAAGGTATGATGTTTGATATTCCGAATTACTACGAGTTAAGTGTCTTAACAAGATCATTTAGTTTACTTGCAATTGTAATTATTATTTACAGATATCGTAGTGACAAAGTATTATCTAAGGATTTGTTCACAGAGCTATACAACCAGTTTATGGACTATTTCCGAAATGAAACAGATTTTAGAGGTTATATCGATGACATTGGTTGGCTTCATAGTGTTGCCCATAGTGCTGATGTTTTTAAACAACTATTTAAATGTGAGGATTTAGTGGAAACTGAATTCAAAGCGATGTTTGAAGTTATAAGAGAGCGATTTATGATTAATACTTATGTCTTTATGAGTGATGAAGATGAAAGAATGGTAAGTGCTCTTCATGAAGCTTTTAAAAGAGATGTATTATCTGAAGAGTATATACTTGATTGGATAAATGGCTTTAGAAGTTTTGAAAAACTTGCTAAGTATCCAGAAGATTATAATGTTGACATTAATATTCGTAATTTACTTAGATCACTTTACTTTAGATTAGTTGGAGATGAAAATTACAAAGTGATTTTAGATAAGTTAATTGAAGTACTTGACGAATTAAACACACATAAGAAAACTAAGTAATATATATATAAGATTGCATAAAAATACTATTTTATGTAATCTTTTTTTAATGCTTATTTTTTTTGCGCAATACTTTACTAAAATACCTTTTCAAGCTATAATTTTATAGAGTAGAGGAGTGTTACTATGAGAGCAGATTTACATATGCACACAAAATTATCAGATGGAATGTATAGTGCATTGCAAATTATTAAAAGAGCAAAAAAAAATGGAGTGGATATTATTTCTATTACTGATCATGATGTTTGTAGAAATGTTGAAGAGAACTTAAAATATGCTGAGGAAATCGGAATTACATATCTTCCTGGTATTGAATTATCAACTATCCATAAAAACAAGCCTGTTCATTTGTTGGGATATTTTAGAGACGACTCATATCAATCTGAAGAGATGTTAAATTATTATATTTTCATTAGAGAAGGAAGAGAAAAAAGAGCTGTTAAGTTTATTGAAAATTTAAAGAAATACAATAATATTGAAATTACTTATGAAGAAGTATCTTCATATTCTACAGGTATTATTGCAAGACCACATATTGCACTTGCAATTGTTAATAATTATCCAGAATATAGCTTAGATAAGATTTACACAGATATTATTGGAGATAGCAGTAAAGCTTATGTGCCTAGTTGCGAGATAGGTGTAAAAGCAGGTATTGAATTACTTAGAAGAAATAATTGTTTAGTTGTCTTAGCTCATCCAACATTGCTTAAAGACCATATAAAAGATTTTGTTTTGAGTCAAGAATATGATGGGTTTGAAGGTATCTACATTAGAAATAAAGAGAATGATGAAGAGTTATATAGAGCTTTAGCAAAAGAAAGAAATATGATAATAACTGCTGGTGGAGATTTCCATGGTACACCTGGAGATACTATTCACGCAGACATTGGCGAACTATATATTGAGGGTGAAGATTTAGATATATTTTTAAAGAAATTAGGGACAATTTAATTAGTTATTTCATAATAAATTATTAATCATATCTGTTTAATAATATTGAAATTAGTAGTATAATATATGAGTACAGTGAGGAGCTGGTTGTTATGAAAAGCAGAAGAGTTGTTGGTGAATTAAGATACAAAGATAGAGGAAAAGTTACTTACACTATAATTCAAGGATTTGACAATGAAGAAGACTATTTAGAATTGAGATATTCGGATAACGAAAAAACATTTAGTTGGGATTATCATTTTAAAGCAGATGGTAAATCAGCACTTATTCATATCCAAGATGTTTCTTATGAAGAACTTAAAGCAGGTTTTGTTGATTTTATTCATCGTGATGGATATTATTTACATAAACATGAGTATAAATTATTAAAAGAATCAATAGTAATTTTCGTAAGTCATAAGAAGTATATTTGGGATCTTTGTAAGCAAAGCGGAATTTGTTAATTAAATGAAAAAAGACTATCTAATATCAATATTAGTATTTTTTGTTACTGGATTACTAATATTTATCGTTACAAGAGATTTCTTTTTAACTTTTGCTGGGAATATTCCTTTATTAGCTGGGTTCGTTAAATTTTTTGTTCTTGCTACAATAGGAGATTTTATTGGTCTTAGAATTAAAAATGGTGAATGGGGAAAACCTAATTATTTATTAATTAAGGCTATTGTTTGGGGATTAATAGGTGTTGTTATTGTTTTAATGTTTGGGATTTTCTCAAGTGGAGTAGAACATCTGCAAAGTGAGAATATATTACCTTTTGAAGGAAGTACTTTCGCTTTTGCGTTATTTACTTCAATATTAATGAATTTTACATTTGCTCCTACAATGATGGCATTTCATAGAATTACAGATACATATTTAAATCTAAAGGTTACAAATAAAAACACAAATTTAAAAGATGCTGTAGATGAAATAAAATGGAATCAATTCTTTAGTTTCATAGTATTAAAAACAATTCCGTTATTTTGGATTCCTGCACATACGATCACATTCTTACTTCCGAGTGAATATCGAATAATTTTTGCAGCAGTTTTAGGAATATTACTAGGATTAATTTTAGGTTTATTCAAAAATAAATAATTAAATACTCTATTATTAGAGTATTTTTTTATTCAATGATATAATAATAGTGAGGTGATACTATGAATATACTCATTACAGGGTTTGAAGCCTTCTTAGAAAATGAAGAAAATCCTACACAAGAAATAATTAGGTTGCTTCCAAAAAGCATATATGGAAATACAATTACAGGAGTAGAATTACCTGTAATTTATGATGAATGCTTTGACAAATTACTACCGATAATTGAAGAGAAGAAACCTGACTATATTATTAGTTTGGGCTTAGCTGCGGGAAGAAAAGCAATAAGTCTTGAAAGAGTTGCTATTAATATTAGTGATTCAAGACATAAAGATAATAATGGGAATGTGCTTCAAGACGAAGTGATAATTGAGAATGGTAAAAATGCATACTTTTCAACACTACCTTTAAGAAAAATGGTGGATAATATTAGTGTTAAAAAGATACCTGTTGAGATATCTAATTCTGCAGGAACATACGTTTGTAATAATATTATGTATCATGTGTTACACTATATTGAAGTAAATAACTTACCAATAAAAGCAGGATTTATTCATGTACCATTTATGAGTGAACAAATAAATGATAGTCAAGTAAACTCATTGCCTTTAGATGTAATATTAGAAGGAATTATTGATGCTATCAAGGCCTGTCTATAGGTAGAAAGAAGGGAAATTATGGAAGTTAAGAGATTTAAGTTAAGAGGAAAAAAGGGGATTGAACTTAGTGTGTTTAAGATTGTTCCTGAGGGTGAAGCAAAGGGAGTAGTTCATATCTTACATGGTATGGGAGAACACAAAGAAAGATACTTACATTTTGCCAAGTATTTGGCAAAGAATTCGTATGCAGTTTACGCTCATGATGATCGTAAACATGGAGAGAGTGTTAGTGATCCTTCACAAGTTGGTATTTTTACAAAAGAAGATAAATGGGATGATATAATTGATGATTGCAAGTTTGTAAATCGTCAAATAAAAAAAGATTTCAATGATGTTCCAATAATTACTTTTGGGCATTCAATGGGAGCTATTATTGCTCTTAAATTGATTTCTAAATATCCTAATACAACAACAATAGCAGTTATTATGGGGATACTGCCTCCAATTACTATGACAAGAGCGTTCGTTCCTTTATTATTTGCTAATGTCTTAAGTCTATTTAATAAGAGTAATAAGCCAAGTCCTTTCATGGGCAAATTATTTAATGACCCTTTAATCAAGGGCTTTGAACCTAGTAGAACAAAATTTGATTGGCTTACTACTGATGAAAAAGTAGTGGATAAATATATTGAAGATCCACTTAGTGGATATAGTTATTCTCCTCGTTTTTATAAACAATTCATTAAAGGATTACTAGATATTAATAAATCAGATACTATTTTTGAAGGAAAAGGTATTCCATTATTATTTATCTCTGGTAAAGAAGATGCTGTTGGTGAATATGGAGATGGAGTTAGAAGAATGAGAGAGTTATATAGCGGACATGGATTCTTAGATTTATCTTTAAAAATAATTGATAATGCAAGACATGAAGTACTAAATGAAAAAGATAAAACCACTACTTATAAATTTATCATTGAGTGGATTCAGGAAAGTTTAGAAAAATTAGAAAAAGAGATGGAGTAGGTATCTAAAACGTGAAACAGTATTTTTAGATATTGTATTTATTGAGTTTTTGTTTCAAGGCTCATATATGAACTTTATCGATTGGAACTTTGGTTTTATAATGTAGTAACAAGTTGTATAAAATAGATATTTTAAGGGCAGCTACATGGAAACATGTATACGCAAAGTCACAGGGCTAAAGGAACACCTATGCCGGCTGGGCCGCAATATTTGTTACTATTAGGATTCACCAATTTTTTGCTATTGCACTCAAAAAATTGTTTTTCGAATCCCAAATATATTGTGTAAATAAGCGCCCTAGATTTATTTTTAGGGTGTTTTTGTTTATTTTATACACAAAAAAATATATTTAGGAGGAATTTTATGGGCGAAAAAGCAAAAGGCAAGATGAATGTTGGAGTTGATCTTGGGACATCAAACCTTCTAATCTATGTGGAAGGTCGAGGGACAGTATTTGATGAACCTTCGATCATTGCTATTGATAAAGCTACTAAAAAAGTAGTTTCAGTAGGAATAGATGCTGCAGGATTATTAGGGAAGACACATGATAAGGTTGAAGTTGTGAAGCCTTTAAATGGTGGAGTTATATCTGATATTGATATGATTCGAGAACTTTTACTATTTACTTTCAACAAATTATTTATGTCAAACATGAGTAACATCAACAAGTTATTAATTTGTATTCCATCTGAAATAACGGATACAGAAAAAGCAGCAATTATGCAATTAGGGCAAGGTCTTGGAATTGAAAACACATACATTGATGAAGAAATCAAAGCTGCTGCTATTGGTGGAGGTATTGATATTTATACACCTTCAGGTCATCTAGTGGTGGATATCGGTGGAGGAACTACAGACTTTGGTGTTTTATCACTTGGTGAAGTAGTAAATTCAAAATCAATAAAAGTTGCAGGGGACTATTTCGATAAACAAATTAGTATTTACATGAAAGAAGAACATAAGTTGGAAATTGGTCCACAAACTGCAGAAAAAATCAAAGTAACATTGGCATCATTAACAGGAGATTTACCTACAGATGAGGAAGGAAAATTACTTACTTATAGTGCAATGGGTAGAGATTTAGTTAGTGGGTTACCGCAACAAGTAACAGTAAATGCAGAAGAAATTAGAGAAATATTACTATCTTGTTTTGAATCAATTAAGGCAACGCTTATCTCAACTTTAGAATCAACACCACCAGAATTAGCTGGTGATTTAGTGGGCAACGGAATTCAAGTCACAGGTGGCGGAGCACAAATCAAAGGTGTAAAAGAATATCTTGAAGATATTACTGGAGTAGCTGTTCAAATTTCTAAATATCCAATGACTTCTGTTATTAATGGTACAAAGAAGTTATTGAAAATAGAAAAAAAACACTACTTTGGGGAATTTTAGGAGGCTATTATGACTGAAAAAATAGGATTAGGTGTCGATTTAGGTACTGCTAATTTATTAGTGTACGTAGAGAAAAAAGGAATTGTCTTTAATGAACCTTCAGTAATTGCCTTTGATCGTGAAAGTGGAAAAGTAGTTGCAGCAGGTACTGATGCACACAAAATGCTTGGAAAAGTTCATGATAAAATTTCCGTAATTAAACCACTAAAAAACGGTGTTATAAGTGATATGAGAGCTGCAAAAGCTTTATTATCATATGTTCTAACAAAAATTGAGAACCTTACAGATAAGGAATTATTAAACACTTCAAGTGTAATTTGTTGTCCTTCAGAAGTTACGAAAATTGAGAGAGACATCATGATAGAACTTGCATTAAATATGGGTATTAGTGATGTATTTATAGAAGAAGAAATCAAAGCGGGAGCACTAGGTGCGAACGTTGATATCTTTAAATCAAAAGGTGTAATGATTGTTGATATCGGTGGTGGAACAACAGATGTTGGTGTTTTATCATTTGGCGATATTGTATTGTCACGTACAATCAGAATGGCCGGTAGTTTTATAGATACAGAAGTAGCAAAATTAGTTAAGAAAAATGATAAAGTAGAAATAGGTGAATTAACTAGTGAAAGAAGCAAAATTGAACTTTCTGATTTAAGAGAAGATTCACCATTGGTAGTAAATAGATATGCTGGTAGAGATATTGTAAGAGGTATTCCTAAATGGGTAGATATATCAAGCGAAGATGTTAAAAGTGTATTACTCCCAGCATATGAAGAAGTAGTAAAACTTATTGCCGCTGTATTAAAAGATACACCACCTGAACTATCAGCTGATATATTCCAAAATGGAATTTTATTAACTGGTGGAGGATCTTTGATAAAAGGTGTTGAAGACTTCATAAGTAAAAGAATTAAAGTTCCAGTTAAAGTCGTAAGTAATCCTTTAACATGTGTTGCTGAAGGATCAAAATACTTACTTAAAAATCGCGGGGATTATTTAGTTAATCCGATGCAATTATAAAGAGGTGATAAAATGGCAAACGAAAATAACAGAGGAATGAAGTCAAAACGAAAAAATATCAAGATTGGTATTGATTTAGGTACAGCGAATCTATTAGTTTATGTTGATGGAGAAGGTATTATTTTTAATGAACCATCAGTAATTTCCACAGATTATGAAACAGGTGATGTAATTGCTATAGGATTCAATTCATCGAAAATGATTGGAAGAGGACACCATGGAATAAAAATTGTTAGTCCGTTAAATCGTGGTGTAATTTCTGATATGGATGCTGCTAAAAAGCTAATTGAAATTGCGATTAGAAAAGCAGAAAATATTGATATTAACTTAAAGGCATCGACAGTATTAATATGTTGTCCAAGTGAGGTTACTCAACTTGAAAGAGATGCAATGATTGATTTAGCACATACATTAGGAGTACCTGATGTATTTATTGAAGAAGAAGTTAAGGCAGGAGGAATTGGTGCAGGATTAGATATTTATGGATCAACTGGATCAATGGTTATTGACATCGGTGGAGGTTCAACAGATATTGGTGTTTTATCACTTGGAGATATTGTAGTAAGTGATTCTATCAGAATTGCTGGAAACTACTTTGATCAAGAGATTATTAACTATTTACAATATGAACACGGACTTCTTATCGGCCTAAAAACAGCTCAGAGAATCAAGGAAGAAATAGCTACTTTAAAAGAAGTTATTACTGAGGAAAAAGTAACTACTGCAAGTGGTCGAGATGTTGTAACTGGACTTCCTAGAAGAATTGAAGTAACTCAAACAGAAATCAGAGATATTTTGATAGAACCATTCAATAC
>DAOWHG010000040.1 GCA_030641535.1 Mycoplasmatota bacterium
AAAAACTGATGCCCAATGATAAAGTACTCCGTCTAACATTAGATTTAACAATCCATAGATGGCTCCACCAATAACTCCCCATTTTAAACCATGTCTCCATGCAAGAATGAAAATAGGTAACATTGCTAAACTGACTCTACCGCCTTGCGGTAATTTTGGTAAAAATGAAAACACTAATTCAATTACTACTGCTAATGCAATTAAAATAGCAATTTCGGTAATTCTTCTTGTTTCTCTCATAATTCCTCCTTTAAATTAAAAGTTTTGTCCTTAAAACCTAGGACAAAACTTAATTTAAAGTATGTAATAACTTTAAATCTTATCCTACGCTGGCATTATCCAGATCAGGTATGGTCTATTCTAGTTTCAAGAATACTCTCAGCCTAGTTCTCTAAGCTCCCTGACTTTAAGACAGTTATATTATATAATGATTGATTAATAAAAATCAAGGATTACCAAATATTTGCTAAAACAATAACCATGTAATTAAAAAAAGTAAAAAGTAATCCGATAGGTGAAACCAATATACCTAATACAGATCTCCATATTTTAATCTCTGGTTTTGGAGTAATATTAAAGAAAACTATTACTCTATAAATGTATATAAAGAAAGCAGCTATGTAAAACAAAGCAACAGGTAATACCAAAGTCATAAGCCACATTCCTACATTTCCCTCAGATAACATAATAATTGCTAATACAAGAAGATTAACTACATATGAACCTATTAATAAATTCAAAAGCAGTTTTTCTATTTTTTCAAAGTTTTCCGGTAATTTTTTCATAATGCACCTCTATTGCAAATTTTTCTATTGTACTGTACAGCTACTAAACGCCATTATTATAACAAGAATATATAAAATAGTAAAAGAAACTGGTGATAAGAATAGTGATGATACGCTTCTCATAATTCCAATATTGTTTTCAAAATTACTAATTTTTCTTGCGTATTTTACTATTCTAATAAACGCATAAAAGAAATTCAATGTAACAACCAGCATTAATGATACTGCAATATTGGCAATTAGTTTAGATATCGAAGAAATCTGATCTATAAATACAAAGGGAACAATAGAAAGAAATACTGTAGCACCTAATACACCTAAAGTAAACCTTAAGTATACTTTTTCATAGTAATTGAAGCGTTCAACAATTTTTTCATTATCCAAGAAAATCACTCCATTCTACATTAATAATATCAATAATTAATTTAGAAATGAAAGAATATGCAAATATATATTCTTATGGTCAATATTTTGATCTAATCATAACAAAATCAAAAGGGCGATTTCTTATGTGGAATCGACACCTTTATTATTTAGATAATTTTTTTACAGTTTATTTGATACTTGTGTATCATAATATATATCAGGTTTTTTAATTATTCAGTTATGATTTCAAGTATAATTGATTTTTTTGTCACTTTTTCTTTAGTAATTACAAAAGCACCAAGAACTTCTTCACAGATATTTTCAATGTTTTCTTTATTATTATAGAGAAGCGCAAGTATTTCACCTTCTACTACTTGGTCTCCAACTTTTTTCTTCAAAGTTATACCAACATCAGGATCTATTGGATCTTCCTTAGTTTCACGTCCAGCTCCTAATTTCATAGCTCCAATACCAATAGCTAATGCATCAATCTCTTTAATATATCCAGATTGCTTAGATTTAATTTCAATTATTTCTTTTACATTAACGAATGTTTCAAGATTTTCAATTGTTCCACCTTGATATTTAATTAATTCCATTTGTTTATCGTAAGCCTCATTATTATTTAATTTTTCAAGGATTAATTCTTTTGCTTCTTCTAGAGTTTGAGTGATTCCACCACTGTATACCATATAACTACCAATCTCAACACAAAGCTCTGTTAAGTCATCTGGTCCATTTCCTTGAAGAGTTTCTATTGCTTCTTTAACTTCAAGTCTATTACCAACTGTGAATCCAAGAGGTTGAGACATATCGGTAATAAACGCAACAACTTTTTTACCAAAAGATGCTCCAATATTTACCATTATTTTCGATAACTCTCTTGCATCTTCAATAGTTTTCATGAAGGCACCTTCACCAATTTTAACATCTAACACAATAACGTCACTACCACTTGCTAGTTTTTTACTCATAATACTAGAAGCTATTAGTGGAATACTTGGAACTGTTGCTGTTACATCTCTTAAGGCATATAACATTTTATCTGCAGGAGTAATTTTTGCAGTTTGTCCAGCAACTGCAATTCCTATTTCGTTTACTTGCTTAATAAAATCATCAATTTCTATATCAATAGAAAGCCCTTCAATACTTTCAAGTTTATCTAAAGTACCTCCAGTATGTCCAAGACCTCTACCACTTAATTTAGCTACTTTTGCACCACAACTAGCTACTAAAGGACCTAAAACTAAAGTAGTTTTGTCTCCAACACCACCTGTTGAATGTTTATCTACTTTAATTCCTTCAATAACACTTAAATCTATAATTTCGCCACTATTAAGGATTGCCTCAGTTAATGCACTACTTTCCTCATTAGTCATTCCTACAAAAAAGATTGCCATTAGCAAACTACTCATTTGATAATCTGGTATATTCTTATTTACATAATTTTCTATAATATAAATAATTTCCTCTTTTGAAAGAGTAAATCCATCTCTTTTCTTTTCTATTAAGTCTACCATTCTCATAATTCTCAACTCCTTGAGATATATTATAACATATTGACTCTATAAAAAAAAATAGTAAACACTACATAATAGTGATTACTATTTTAAGTTTATTTTCCAAGTTCTTTCTCAAATATATCTAGTTGAATTTGGATTGTTGCTTTAACTTTAGCAGCTAATTCTTGACTACTTAAATCTTTATATTCTTCGTATTTTAAAAGTTTGTGAACGTGTACGTATACTTTTTGTTTTTTGAAAGGATAGTCTTTTAAAATGTTGCTAAAGTTATATATAGTTACAGTAAGAATATCAGTTTTTGGTTTTATAGCTAATTTAAAAGCACCAGGCTTAAATTCAATCAATTTATTTCCAAAAGATCTTCTGCCTTCAGGAAAAATTCCCATTGTCATTCCATTTCTTACTTGTTTTATTGCTTTTACAAATGTTTCAGCAGCACTTCGATCTGCATATCTTGAAATAGGGAGATTACCTAGCAAAGTAATCCATTTTCCAATAACTGGAACACCAATTAGTGATTCTTTTGCAATGAAATTGATTGTTTGATACTTAAATATTGGTTTTAGCACAATAATATCATAGTTCTCTTGATGGTTTCCTACAAGTACAAATTTCTCATTAGGAATATTTTCAGTTCCAGAAGTTATAACTTTAACTCTTAATATATGAAGTGTTAAATCCAACCAAGAATTAGCAAAACGGTGATTAAACTTACTATCAAAACTAGTACCTTTTCTTATGCTACCAACTAAGCTTAAAATACCTAATTGAACTGCAAAAGATAAAAGGAAACCTAAAATGATGCTTGCAAATCCTAATAAATAGAAGCTAATTTCATTGAAACTATTAAAATCTAAATTAAATATCCATCCAAATAAGAATGTAATTAATGCAGCAAAAAAATAATAACTAAATATATACATGTTATCTTACCTTTTCATAAACAGAGAAGTTTAAATCTCCACTTATTCTTTCACTTATTTTTCTATATTCTGAATAATCAATTTCTTTGAAAAAAACATCACCTTCAAAATCTTTATTTATATGAGTGATATACAGTCTATCAGCAATATCTAAAGTTAAATCATATATTATTTTACCACCAATAATGAAAATTTCTTCTTCTGTTGGATAGTTTTTTAGATAATTAATAATATCATTTGTCTTTTCAACATTTGGATAACTATAGTCAGTTAATGTTGCGATTACACTCTTTCTTCCAGCTAAAGGTTTATTTAAATAGGAAATTATTGATTTAAAAGTCATCTCACCCATAATAACTGTTTTATTCATAGTCATTTCTTTGAAATATTTCATATCCTCTTTATAATGCCAAGGTAGTTTATTTCCTTTTCCAATAACATTATCGTTTCCAATTGCAACAATTAAACTAATCATTAGACACTCACCTTACCTTTAATTGAAGGATGAGGATGATATTTAGACAATTTAAAATCTTCATATTTAAAGTCCTCTATATTTTTGATTTCACTATTTACTGTCATTGTTGGTAAATCTCTTGGAGTTCTTGAAAGTTGTAATTTAACTTGTTCAAAATGATTATTATATATATGAGCGTCTCCTAAAGTATGAATAAATTCACCAGGCTCAAGATTTGTTACTTGAGCTACCATAAGGGTAAGTAAAGCATAACTTGCAATATTAAAAGGAATACCTAAGAAAGTGTCTGCACTTCTCTGGTAAAGTTGACAACTCAACTTATTATTATTTACGTAAAAGTGAAACATCATATGGCATGGAGGTAAAGCCATTTCAGGAACTAAAGGGGGATTCCAAGCATTTATTATTAATCTTCTTGAATTAGGATTATTCTTAATATTTGTAATTACTTCAGCAAGCTGGTCAACATGCTTACCATCAGGTCCTTCAAAATGGCGCCATTGTCTTCCATAAACAGGTCCTAAATTACCATATTTTTTAGCAAAAACATCATCTGTTTTAATTTTATTAACAAATTCATCTAAAGTTTCTTTATTATATTCACTTGATTTTTGAAAATTTCGATAAGGCCATTCATTCCATATCTTAACACCATTATCAACTAAGTATTTTATATTAGTCTCACCACTAATAAACCATAAAAGTTCATGAATAATGGATTTTAAGTGTACTTTCTTAGTAGTTAGTAAAGGAAAGCCCTTTTCTAGATCAAAGCGCATTTGATATCCAAAAGTACTAATTGTACCAGTACCGGTACGGTCACCCTTTGGTGACCCATTATCTAAAATATGTTGTAATAAATCAAGATATTGTTTCATAGGAATCACTCCTTATGTTTTTTAATTCTTTTTACTAATTGTTTTAAAGCAATTGCAATAGAAAAGATAGCTGGAATAGTTGGTGTAAGGGGTCCTACCCAAAGCAATATATAGGCTGCTCCAAATGCAACTAACATTTCACTACCAATCACAACACCGATAGTAAAAGCAATCCAGCTAGGAATAAAAAAGATAATTCCTCCAATCAAAATATAAAGAAACATATCTTTAACAAATATATTTTCTTTTAGCCATTTTTTCATATAATCACCATCAAATCTAAACTGATAATATTATAACAAAATATCATATATATTGAAAGTATCAAATTGATATATAGGAAAAAAAGTGCAAAAAGCACTTTTTTTATAATATTATATATGGGGATAATATTATTTTCCGTTTTTAGTGTTTATGAAAGTGATTTTTTCAGCCACTATCTCAGGGTAAGAAAATGATTTACCATCTTCATATTCGAAATATTTTTGTGATAATCTTGCTTTAACCCCAACAGTCGAACCTTTTGTGCAATATTCTACAGTATTTTCTGCAATGCCACTCCATAAAGTGCACTTTAAGAAATCTGTATCGTATTCACCACTTTCTGCATTTTTGTACCCTCTTTGAATGGCTAAGGTGATCGTGGTAACAGTGCGCCCATCATCAAGAGTTCTTAATTCAGGATCATAAACTAAACGACCTACTAAGATAACTTGGTTTAACATACAACCTCCTTTTTCATCATTATAAGTGATATATTTCAGTTATTATATTTGCAGTTTAACAACTTTTTAATACATAAAGAGATTGTTTTTATAAAATTTACATGTATTTTTGTCAAGTAATCTTAAATATTATAATTTTTTTGTATATTTTTATAAAATTATTAATATTTCGCAAAAAAAAAGAACTTTTCAGCTCTTATTTTAAAAAGACATCTCAACATCTTCTGTTTTTGCAGCTTGTGCTTCAAAGAATACTTTTTTATCAACATGTACCATTCCTGCTACTATACTAGTTGGGAAAGTAACAATCATTGAATTAATTCTAGAAACATTAGAATTGTAAATTCTTCTTGAGGCTTGTAAGTGTTCTTCTACATCTGCAATAGATTTTTGTAAATTTGAAAATAATTTTTCAGCTTTTAAATCTGGATAAGCTTCAACTGCAATATTGATTCCTGATTGCACTGCATCCATTTTACCCATAAATTCTTGCTTTTCTTGTAATGATAATTTTTTTGGAAGACCAGCACGCCATTTTGTAACATTTTCAAATGTTTCTGCCTCATGCTTAGCATACCCTTTTACTGTGTTGACTAGTTTTGTTAATACATCAAAACGTTTTGTAAGTGCAACATCAATCCCAGATTCAGCTTCCTCTACCTTAACTTCTAGGCGTCTTAAACTATTCATTGTACCAATAAACCATAATAGTGGGACAATAACCAATACAACAACTATCAATGCAATAATTATTCCTGTATCCATCAAATCACTCCTTCTTAAATATATCGTTATTTAATCTTAGTTCTTTTACTATTTCTTTTATTACTAATAATTCTCTTTTAAATTCATCAAATGTTTCTTCATTTAAAGCACGAAACATTTTTAGTTCAAATGTATCTCTATAATTATTTATACCAATATATAGATAATTATTAATAAAAGAAAAACTAATGTGACCTTTATTATTTTTCTCAAATTCTCTTAATGCTTCCATAAAGTGTGGAGTTAAAACATAAAATGCTGTGTGTTCACTTGTACAATATGTTTTAAATTTTTTATTAAAATCAACACTTTCAAGCTTTATCTTGGAATACTTTCTATTTACAGTTGGACGTCCTTTTTCCAATACTTGCAAGTAACCATCAAATGTTTTATTAAATTCAAAACGAAACATTCTTCCAAGAAAATAGGTAACATAAGTAGTTCTTGTACCATTTTTTGTATGTTCTACATGACGTTCTTGAAGTTTTACATCGCTTGAAATAAATGATACTTCGTCCATTTCTCCAGATAAGAAATCTTCAGAATCAAATCTATCAGCTGTTTTTAAGAATTCTCCTGCATAGACAGTATTAGGAGATAATCCTCGATCTGGATCAAATTGTCCATTTTCTATATATGAGATAATCATATCTTTTAAAACATCTAACTTGAAGTTTTTACTCATAGTTGTAAAATTTGCTACTCCCACAAAAGTAATAATGATTCCTGGGAGAAGTAATATTATTCCATAAGGCCCATAATCGATTAAAGCCACAAATAACACTAAGCCTAGCATTATTAAGATTACACCAATGATGACTTTTGATTCATGCTTTTTTTTCAATATTTGAAACTCTTGTAGCTTATTTTCCATTAACTCGCCTCCTTTGTCCATTTTACACTAAACGTATCTAAAAATAAACAATTATTTAAAGGTTCTCGTTGCGTTTACTGCTTTTACCCAGTTGCTATATAGACTGTTTCTTTTCTCTTCTTTCATTGTTGGAGAGAAATGTTTATCTAAGATTACTGTTTCCTCTAATTCTTTAATGCTTGAATAGAATCCTGTTGCTAAACCACTAATAAATGCAGCACCTAATGCAGTCGATTCATTTACTTTTGGTCTTACTATTTCAATATTTAGAATATCACTTTGAAACTGCATAAGGAAATTATTTAATGATGCTCCTCCATCAACTTTTAATATCTTTGGTGTAATTTTTGATTCAAGTGACATTATATCAATAACGTCTTTTGTTTGATAAGCTAAAGACTCTAAGGTTGCTCTTGTAATATGTGCAGAGGTTGTTCCTCTAGTTAATCCGAAGATTGCTCCTTTTGCTTCAGTGTCCCAGTACGGAGTACCTAGTCCAACGAAAGCAGGTACAATGTAAACTCCATAATTACTTTCAACACTCTCAGCAATCTTTTCAGATTCTTCAGCTTCTTTAAAGAAATTAAGTGAATCTCTCAGCCATTGAATTGCACTACCTGCAACAAAAACACTACCTTCTAAAGCATAAGTAACTACTCCATCTATTGAATATGCTATTGTTGTAAGCAAGCCTTTTTTTGATAATGTCGGAGTTGTACCAGTGTTCATCAACATGAAACACCCTGTACCATAAGTATTCTTAATACTTCCTTTTTCTAAACATAATTGACCAAATAATGCAGCTTGTTGATCCCCTAAAATACCTGCAATTGGGATTTCAACACCGAAAAAAGATTGTCTTGCAGTTGTTCCAAATATGCTGTTTGAATCGCATACTTCAGGCAAAATATTTGCATTTATTTCTAATATCTCTAATAATTCTTGATCCCATTTCTTTTCAAATATATTGTAAAGAAGCGTTCTAGAGGCATTTGTGTGGTCAGTTTTATGGACTTTATTGCCAGTAAGTTTATAAAGAAGCCATGAATCTACAGTTCCAAACATTAAGTTTCCTTCATTCATTAACTTCTTAGCACCATCAACATTATCTAGTATCCATTTAATCTTAGTCCCAGAAAAATATGGATCTAATAATAGACCAGTTCTTTCTTGAAAGAAATTATCTAGTTCTCTTTTTTTTAGGTCATCACAAATATAATTACTTTGTTTAGACTGCCATACTATTGCTTTATAAATGGCATTACCATCTCTTCTATCCCATAAAATCGTTGTTTCTCTTTGGTTAGTAATACCAATACTTTCGATTTCTTCAGGCATTATTTCTGCGATAGCAATGCATTCTGCGAGTGTTGCTAAGACGGAAGTCCAAATATCATCTGCGTCTTGTTCAACATAATCTGCTTGCTCATAAATCATTGATATCTCTTTTTGACTAGAACTTACTATTTCACCTTTTTTATTAAAAAGAATTGCTCTTGATGAAGTTGTTCCTTGATCAATTGCGATAATATATTTTTTCAATATGACCACCTCTTTACCCCTATTTTATCAAATAAATCAGGTAAAAAGAAAAGTTATTTAAAATATATGATATAATATTGTTTAGAAGGTGATATGATGGAAAAAGAATTTATTATAGTTGATCCGTACGAAAATGAGTTAAATACTTATCTATGGACAACAGACATAGAGAAACCAAAGGGTATAGTACAAATAATTCATGGAGCTAGTGAACATGTAGGGAGATATCGAGAATTTGCCTTATATTTGAATTCTATTGGTTTTCATGTAATTGGGAATGACCATTTAGGTCACGGAAAAACATCTGATTCAAGCGAATATACTTATTTTGCTGATAGTATTGGATTCCATAAAGTATATGAGGGAGTTAAAACTGTAAGAGATTATATTGAAGAACATTATCCAACATTACCAGTTGTTATGTTTGCACATTCAATGGGATCTTTTATTGGAAGATACGCTATTCTATATGATTATAAGAGATATGATCAAGCAATATTTTCAGGAACTGGTTGGTTCAGCCCAATAAAGATAAATTTATCTATTTTGGTAGCAAAGTTAATTGTTAGATCAAAAGGAAAAAAATATGTAAGTAAATTTTATAACCAACGAATAGCTGATGGAGCAATTCGTTCTATGAAAAAGAATGGGATTATTAATGAAAAGGTTGAATGGTTATCAAATGATAGAAATATTCAAAGAGCTTTTGAAGAAGATGAATTATGTGGAAAACCATTTACAATTGGGGCACATTTAGATTTACTTAGATTTATACTTGAAATACAAGATAAAAAGAGAATCAAAGATAGTGCATCGAGCACTGCTATTTACTTTATAAGTGGGGAATTAGATGCTTTAGGTGGATATGGAGCAGTCGCAAAAAGATTATATCAATATTATAATGATTGTGGTTACTCTAATGTTAAATACACCGTGCTGAATAATGCAAGACATGAAGTAATAAATGAAGTAGAACGAGAAAATATTCATTATCAACTTGGAAATTGGATGATTAAGAATTTATAATAAAAAATGATGCTCAGGCATCATTTTTTTTCGGATATACTGTTATTGATGTATAAGAATTCTCATCTTTGAAATACTGTTTCGCATTATTTACATCTTCAATTGTAATTTTATTTGCAATATCTAATATATTAAATAAAGATGCACCTTGGTAGTAGTATTTAGTAAATTGATTAGAGATATACTCTAAGCTATTTAATGCTTGAATAAAGCCTCCAATAATTTGTTTCTTAGTTCTACTAAAATCCTTTTCTTTGATTTCATGAGAATCTAAATTTTGGAAAATTTCTTTTAAAGTTGAATCTAATTCTTTAGGTAAATATGTTTCACTTCCTATTAAGAAAAATCCATAAGTTTCTTCAAATGTTATGTCAATTCCAAAGCTATCATTAATCAGCCCATCTTTAAGTAAATGCTTATAATTAGAAGAACTTTTACCAACTATTAAATCAATTAAAATAGCCATTATTAGTTCTTTTTTCATTATGTTTTCGGTCTCTAGATTTGTTGGGAGTTGTTTTATCCCAAGTAAGTAATTAGGAATGTTAATTTCAAGTTTAATCTCTGAACTTTTTTGATTCACTATATTGTTCTGAACAGGGATATCTGAAACATTAGTATATTCATTTTGATTTATGTATTTTTTTTGATTTTCTTTAATTAATTCCATTATTTCTAGAGGTTCGAAATTACCTGTGATAAATAGAACCATATTGCTTGGACTATAATAAGTTTGATGAGCAATTCTTAATATATCTACATTAATTTCTTTAATAGTATCTTCTGTTCCTAATATGTCATTCTTAATTGGATGATTATCATACATATTATTGATTAAATTCAAATAAGAAACAATGTTGGTATCATCTTTGTACATATTAATTTCTTGAGTTATTATACTTTTCTCTTTTTCAACACCGTCTTCAGTAAATAACGGATATTGAACAAAGTTAAGTAGTAATTCAATATTTTTTTCTAAGTTTGCAGTGCAAGAAAATAAGTAAGTTGTGCGACTATTTTGAGTATACGCATTTACTCTAGCTTGATTCATTGCAAATTGTGTTGAAACATCTTGATTGTTTTGTTCAAACAATTTATGTTCAAGAAAGTGTGCAATCCCTTTTGGTAAATCTATAGTTTTATTATTTTTGTCTTTACCTTGAGTAGCAATTGAGCCTAGATTTGTCGAAAAAGTCACAAATGATTTGTGAAATCCTTTTTTTTGTAATAAGAAAACACTTAAACCATTATCTAAAGTTTCTGTATACAATGTTTCATTAATTTTTGGATATTCTTGTTTATTCATCTTTATCATCTCTCAATAAGAAAATAGTATCTTTTCTAAGTGTTTTTGCAACTGAAGATATTTCTTCTTTTGTAACTAAGTTTAGGTTTTTTATCACTTCTTCAGGATTAAAAGGGTTATTGAATAATGAATCTCTAGAAATTCTTGATAAAATTCCAATATTTGAGTCTAGACTTTCAATTAATCCATTAACTTGAATTTTCTTTGATATTTCTAAATCATCATTGCTATATTCTTGATTAATTATTTTGCCCAGAATGTTATCAATCGTTATAAGAACTTTGTTATAGTCTTCTTTATTAATACCAGATACAATAAACAATACTCCTTTATAAGGATCATAACTACTATTTATAAAGTAAACTAGACCTAGTTCCTCTCTGATTTTTTTGAAAAGCAGGCTTTCTGCACTTCCACCAAAAAGAGTATTGAAAACTACTGCTGCGTAATACTCACTACTTTTATAATAAGTATTAAGGCGATATCCGATTACTAATTTTGCTTGTTTAACATCTATTTTCTTAACTACTTCTGTTTCTTTATTAAATTCTTTTGTAGATTTATCAATTAAATTAAGTGATAACTTTCTTTTTTTGAAAGAAAACTCATGCTTGATTTTATTAGCAACATCATCAAAATCAATATCTCCAACAACATTTATTGTTATATGGTCATTATTTATCATTTCTTCATAAGCATTAATGCAATCGGATAGAGCAATATTTTCTAGTTTTTCCTCTATTCCAAGAGCGTTTATTCGGTAAATTTCATTTTCAAACATTGTTTTATACGTTTCGGATACTGCATACTTAAGTTTATTATTGTAAACACCTTCGAAGTGTTCTTTTAATAATCTTTTTTCTTCTTCAAATATTTTCTCATTAAAATATGGGTTGAATATAACTTCATTAAGAAATGAGAGGGCTTTATCAAAAAGCAATTCATTGTTCAAAGTATATTGATCATTAATAAAAGACAGATTAAAACTAATAAAATGAGTCGTAGCAACCTTACTTACACCTGCACTAAAGCCAGCTGCATACAAATTTTCTAAATATGCAGATAACGCTTCTCTTGTATCGTATTTTTTAGAAACTGATTTTAGTAAGTATGGAAGTAATCCTCTAAAAGAAACTGTTTCCTCGTTTAAATCACTTCCAAATGAAAGTTGAATTCTATTTGTTTTGAACTTGTTTGTTTTAACCATATTTAAGGTGTAACGTTCACCATATACTATTAATGTTTCCATATTATCTCCTAAAAAAAGTGCTTAAGCACTTTTTTGTTTTATTCAGCCATTCCTAGTGCTATATCCATCATTTTAGTGAAAGCAAATTGACGTTCCTCAGCTGTTGTTGCTTCATGAGTTACAAGTGAATCACTTACTGTTAATAGACACGCTGCGTTTTTCCCAGTTACTTTTGCATTTTGGAACAATGCGAAAGATTCCATTTCAACAGCAAGACATCCATGCTCATCATGAATCTTTTCAAAATCTTTGAAGTTTTCACGATAGAAAACATCGCTTGAATGAACAGTTCCAATAGTAATTGGAATATTTAAATTTTCTGCTATTTTTTCTAATTTTTCATTTAGAACTGGGCTTGGGTAAATTGTGTGAATTCCTTTTTCTCCGCTTTGTATATCAGCGAAAGTTGATTCACTCCAAGCATTTTCAACTAGTAAAACATCATATAGATTTAATTCAGCGCTATAAGCACCGCAACTACCTATTCTAATTATATTATCTACATCATAAAATTTGTATAATTCATAAGAATAGATACCAATACTAGCCATTCCCATTCCACTACCCATAACACTTATTCTTTTTCCGTTATATGTTCCTGTATATCCGAACATATTACGGACATTATTAAATTTTTCCACATTCTCTAAGAAAGTTTCTGCGATATATTTTGCACGAAGTGGATCTCCTGGCATTAATACTGTTTTTGCTATTACTCCATCTTTTGCTTCGATGTGTGGTGTACTCATAATATTCCTCCTATATTGTCTTTCTATATTTTCTTTTTTATATTTCTTTACTGCTTTATACCTAAGTTTGATTAACTAATTTGTTCAATTGTATATAACCCAATGCTTTCAAAAAATTTCAAATATGTCTTAACAAATATTCCAACACTTATTGAAAAAATAAGTGTTCCAACATTAAACATTCCAAATTGAATTCCAGCAATAAAGCTTAAAATAATCGCTAGAGTTACAGCAGATATTTCCATTATAACACGAACCAATATTAAATTGTTAGTTTTAAATATCCTCATTAAAGTAATCATAAATTCATCAAATACACCAGCCGGGAATGATGAAATTATTAACATAGATCCTCCAAAAGGTAATAGAACTAAACCTACAGTATAAGTTAGAATTCTCAATGCCAATTCTTCAGGAATATAATTAACTAAAATGTATAAATTAAACATATCAATTAGAAATCCTACTAAGAATATTGGAATTGCCATACCAACGTATTTAATGTCTTTGTTTGCTACTGTTACAAAAATTGTGAACGCTAAAGCAACGTATATTGTTGCAGTGCCAACTGTAATCCCTGTTAAAGCATGTAAACTATAATGAAGAGTGTCCCAAGAACTAGCACCAATAAGACTTCTTAACATTAAAACTACAGCAAATGAAATAATGATTGTTCCAAGTAAATAAATAATTATGTTTTTTGCACTAAAAACCATTTTATGCTTTTTCATTTTCTTTTCCCCCTAATATTTTTAGGAAGAATGCGAGAATTGGACCAAGGACTATGGCCATCAATACTGAACCAACTCCAACTGCTCCAAACCTAACCCCTGCACTAAATCCAAAAACAGTTCCTAAAGTAATTCCTGTGATTTCAATTACGACTCTAATCGCTGCGACTTTATCTGTTTTAAAAATAGTCATTAGCATTATCATTAATTCATCAAATACAAAAGCTGGAAATTTCGATGAAATAATAAATGCCAGACCTAATGGAATAACAATTACTCCCAAAATATAAAACAGAGTTCTTAAGAATATTGTACTTGGAAAATATCCTCCAAAGATTACAATGTCCCAAAAATCAAGTGATAACGCAACAAGTAATATGGGAATAAGCATAAAAATTAATTTCCATTTTCTAGTATACCCTAATACAATGACCATTAGAATTACTGCAATTATAAACGATGTCGTTCCTAAGGATAATCCGATTAATACAGATAAATTCTTTGTCACAGTATCCCAAGGTCCTGCTCCGAAGTCAGATATGATCATCGAAGTTACTCCTAAACCTAAAATGAAAAATCCAAAAAAATAAAAGAAAATGTTTCTTTTATTAAATTTCATTTCTCTTTCCATTAAAGATACCTCCTAAAATTGTATTTACCGTTTAAAAAGTCAATTTTAGGGGACTTGTAACTCCTAACCATATTTTAGGATTAAACGATAACAATATTTTACAAAAAAAACACTATAAAATCAACAACTTTGAAACAAAACAAATAATAAGCAAGCCAAATTGGCTTGCTTATTAAAATTATTATCTAGTTTGAGTAATTATTTTATAACATTTTCACATCTATGACATAAGCCATTATGTGTGTGATCAACTGTCTGCCAACATCTATCACACGTTTCACCGTCTGCTTTTTCAACATCAATAGATAAGTTGTTAAATTTATATTCTCCAGTTCCTTCTTTCATTTCGAATTGAGAAACAATGAAGATTTGTCCAAGATTTGCATTCATACTATCAAGTAACTCTTTTACATCATTAGAAGGATAAAGTGTCAACTTTGCAGCAAAACTTTTTCCAATTACTTGTTTGGTACGTGCTTCTTCTAAAGCTTTTAAAACATTTGTTCTTACTTCCATAAACTTATCATATTTAACAATCACATCTTCATTACCTAATTCAAGATATTCTGGCATATTTTCTAAATACATGTTTTCTTCTTCTTGATAAGGCATATATTTGTAAGCTTCATGAGTAGTGTGAGGTAAAAATGGAGTCAATAGTTGTAATAAAGATAGTGTAGTATCATATAAAACTGTTTGAATACTACGTCTATCATGATCATTTGATTTTTCGATATATAGAACATCTTTAGTAAAGTCTAAGTAAAATGCGCTTAGTTCTCTAGTAACGAAATTAGTAATTTCACGATATACTGTGTCAAATTCAAAGTGATCATAATGATTAATTGTATTCTTAATTAAATTATTAAGTTTTAAAGCAACATATTTATCTACTTCATTTAAATTAGAAAACTCAACTCGATCTTTTTTTGGATCAAAATCAAATAGATTTCCAAGCATGAAGCGAATAGTATTTCTTATTTTACGATATGATTCACTTACTTGTTTCATCATATCATTACTGATTCTAACATCACTTTGGTAATCAACACTAGCTACCCAAAGACGTAAGATATCAGCTCCGCTTTGTTTCATTATCTTAAGAGGATCAATAACATTCCCAAGTGATTTAGACATTTTACGACCATCTCCATCTAACACAAATCCATGTGTTAAACATGTTTTATAAGGGCTTTCTCCCATTGATGCTACACCAGTAGAAAGACTACTGTTGAACCATCCACGGTATTGATCGCTTCCTTCTAAATATAGATCACTTGGATAAGGAAGATTATAATCTTTCATACCACCATGATGAGATGTACCTGAATCAAACCAAACGTCTAAGATATCAGTTTCTTTAGTGAAATTAGAGTTTGGTGATGCTGGATTAGTATAACCAACAGGTAATAATTCTTTAGCTGTTTTAGTGTA
>DAOWHG010000124.1 GCA_030641535.1 Mycoplasmatota bacterium
GTATAACTTGATAATTCGATAATTTCCATTCTATCACGGAGTGGAGCTGGAATATTACCTAGATAGTTCGCAGTAGCGATAAACAATACTTGTGATAAATCGTATTGTTCTTCTAAGTAATGGTCACTAAATTTAGCGTTTTGTTCTGGATCTAATACTTCAAGTAATGCAGCACTAGGATCTCCCTTATAGTCACTTCCAAGTTTATCAACTTCGTCAAGTAAGAAAACAGGATTTATAACTTTTGATTTTTTGATTCCTTGCAAGATTCTTCCTGGTAGAGCACCTAAATATGTTCTTCGGTGACCTCTTATTTCTGCTTCATCTTTAATCCCACCAAGAGATTGTTTAACAAAGTTTCTACCTAAAGCTTTGGCTATACTTTGTGCCAATGTAGTTTTCCCTACACCTGGAGGACCGACTAAACAAAGAATTGTTTGAGGATTTTTACCAGTTAATATTTTAACTGCTAAATATTCAATAATTCTTTCTTTTACTTTTTCTAATCCAAAATGAGTTGAATCAAGAGCATTTTCAGCTTTACTAATGTCTTTTTCATCTGTTGTAACTTCATGCCATGGTAAATCAACTAAGAAATCTAAGTATGTTCTGATTACACCAGATTCTCCTGATGCAGCAGGTAAAGACTGATATCTTGATAACTCATACATTGCTTTTTCTTCAACGTTCTTAGGCATCTTCTTAGCAAGTATTTTAGTTTTTAATTCTTCAATATCACTTTCTTTTTTAACTTTGTCTCCAAGTTCTTCTTGAATTGCACGCATTTTTTCTCTTAAGTAATATTCTTTTTGATTTTCATCAATATTTCTCTTCACTGTTTGATTAATTTCGTTTTCTATTGTGTGCATATATTTTTCTTTTTCTATATCTGACAATAAATAAGTTAATCTTTCATTTAATGAAGCTGTTTTAATATATTTAAATTTTTGGTTTTCGCTTATTCTAAGTCCATCAGTAACAATATCACATAATTTATCACTTGATACACCACTTTGAATAGCTTCTAAACTTGCTTTAGAATTTTTTAATATTGTTTTACTATTTTCTAAAACTTGTTTCGCGAGCATTCTAACTAAAGCCATTTCTTGGTCAATATCTTCTTGAATTGTTGGCATAGTATTAAATCTAGTTAAGAAAAACGGTTCCACTCTTTCAATATTTAAAATCTCAGCACGAACAATTGGATCAAACTTAACTTTGTAGTTACCGTTTGGTAATTTAATTTTGATTCCAATTTTAGCTACAACACCATATTTTAATACGTTTTCAGGTGTTGGTTTATCATGCATTGGATTTTCTTGAATTAATAATAATAAATGATTACCATAATTCTTTTCTGCTTCTAACAGTGCGTTTCTTGATACTATACGTCCTACTTCAATTCGAAGATCTGTATGAGGAAAAGGCGCAATTCCGCGAATTGCGATGCTTGGTAATAGTCCTTCTGTCAATACGTTTGCTTGGTACATATAATCACCTCTTCTTTAATATCTTCTGTATATCTTAATTATACCTTATTTTTATTTATTTACAATAAGAAAGCAATAAGCAAAAACACTTATTTTAATGCTTTTTCATTATATCTTACTAGTCAAAATAAATAAAGTAAAACGAAAAAAAATAAAAGCATTTTGCCTTTATTCTTTTGATTTTTTAATTAATTCACTCATATAGTCATAAACTTCTTTATTTGTGCTTAACTTTACAACTTCTAATACTGCTTTTTTCATTTCTTCAAATTTTAAATGACTAAATAAATATCTAGTTTGAAGAATACTTGTAGCGCTCATACTAAATTCATCTAATCCCATTCCAAGTAATATTGGGGCAGCTATTTGGTCTCCTGCCATTTCTCCACACATTCCCGTCCATATACCTTCTTTGTGCGAAGCATCAATTACCATTTTTATTAACCTTAATAATGATGGATTATATGGTTGATATAAATATGCTACTTTTTCATTCATTCTGTCAGCTGCGAATGTATATTGAATTAAATCATTTGTACCAATACTGAAAAAGTCTACTTCTTTAGCAAATTGATCAGCCAAAATAGCAACTGCTGGTATTTCAACCATAATTCCTACTTGGTAACTATCACTGACCTCATACCCTTCTTTAGTAAGTTCTAAATGGCACTTTTTAAGTAAGTCTTTAGCTTCTCTTAACTCTTCAAGAGTAGCGACCATCGGAAACATGATATGTAGATTTCCATAGATACTAGCTCTTAGTAATGCTCTTAATTGTGTTTTAAAAAGAGGTATGTTTGATAAGCATAAACGTAAAGCACGTTGTCCTAAAAACGGATTTAATTCAGGGTCCATCTTTAAATAACTTAATTCTTTATCTCCACCTATATCTAATGTTCTAATTACAATTTTATGTTTCCCAAGTGATTCTAATACCATTTTATAGGCAATAAATTGTTCATCTTCTGTTGGAAAATCATTGTTATTCATATATAAAAACTCTGTACGGTAAAGTCCTACTCCCTCTCCACCATTATTTATGACACTATCAATGTCTTCAGGGCTTCCAATGTTTGCGGCTAGTTCTACTTGATGATTATCAATTGTTTTGGTAACACTGTTTTTGAGTGTTGCCCAAAGTTCTTTTTTCTTTAATAACTGTTTTTGAATATTTTGATATTCTTTTACTTCTTCTTTAGATGGATTTGTTATCGCAATTCCATTTAATCCATCTAAAATCATTAATTCACCATTTTTTACATTCTCTAATACATTCTTAGTTCCCACAACAGCAGGAATTTCTAAACTTCTAGCCATTATAGCGCTATGTGAAGTTCTTCCACCGATATTTGTAATAAATCCTTTAACAAATTTTCTATTTAATTGAGCTGTATCAGAAGGTGTTAAATCTTTAGCAACAACTATAACTTCTTCGTCAATTAAAGTTGGATCACTAATTTCAACATTTAACAAATGTGAAATAATTCTTTTAGAAATATCTCTAACATCAGCAGCTCTTTCCTTCATGTAATCATTATCCATAGATTCAAATATTTGAGCAAATGTCTCAGAAACTGTTTGAAATGCGTAAGCTGCATTATATTTTTGTTCAGTTATTAAATCTTTTACTTGTCTATCCATTTCTGGATCCTTAATAATTTGAATGTGCGCATCAAAAATCATCGCATGTTCCTCATCGATGGATTTTGCAGTATTATCTCTTATCTTTTGGACTTCAATAATTGATTTTTCTAAAGCAGTTTCTAATTTTTTTAATTCTGTTTCAGAATCATCAATAAGATCTTTTAAAACTATTAGCTCAGGTGATTCTAACTTGTACACTTTTGCTATGCTTATTCCATCACTTGCAGCAATACCTTTTATTTTCATCCTACACCTCCGTGAAATTACATTTTTATATTCTCTTCAAGTAAATTAAATCATTAAAAGATATAATTATCAACACTTCAATTTCAATATGACTTTATAATTCTTTTAGAATTATTTTTTTTATAGCATCTGCGACTCCATTTTCATCATTTGTCAATGTAACATAATTTGCAACACTTTTCACTTCATCTTCAGCATTGCCCATTGCAATTCCAAGTCCAGCGTATTTAATCATTGAAACATCGTTCAATTGATCACCAAAAGCAATTACTTCTTCTTGTAAAATACCATAATGTTCACATAGTATTCTTACAGCGTTCCCTTTTGTATCACCAATTGGAGACACATCTAATGCTCCAATCCAGCTTTGTGTATACTCAATACCATTGAAATCTTTAATTCTTTTCCAAAGCCCTTTATATTTTTCTGGATCTTTTTCTAATATAAGTATTTTATTTGGTAGGAAGTTGTTTTTAATATAGTCTGCATCTTCTGTTTGAATAATATTAGCTTTATCCTCTTCTTTGTATGATTCACCAATTTTTTTAAATAGGGATAGTCTTTCATTATCCTTTGAGATAACGGCATCTTTTGTATATACAAGATAGTCATAACTATTTTCTTCACACATATCAATTAATTTAATTACATTCTCTCTATCTATTGTATTTTGATGAAGAAAATCATCTTTAAAAGGATGTCCTATCACGCTTCCATTACAATTTATTACGTAATCATCAATTTCCATCTCATTTGTATATTTTTTTAATAGCTCGCTTGGTCTACCTGTCGCTATAATTATTCTTACACCAGATTTTTCTAGATTACTAATAGCTTGCATGTTCTCCTTACTTATTTTGTGTTTACTGTTTAATATTGTTCCATCCATATCAAACACAGCTAATTTATACATGTAATTTCTCCTAACAAATTTTGTCTTCTCCATATTTTACCATAAAAAAACATCACAATCGTGATGTTTTTATTAAATTTATTTAATTTTTAAGTTTTCCACTAAGAAATCAAGTGTTTTTTTGTATTCAACTTCTGAAGCAATTGCTTCATCGTTAACTGAAGCTTTAACTTGGTTTATATCCATACTATATTGTGCTGCAATTTCTTCGTATTTAGCATCTTTTTCTTCAGTAGTAGCTGTAATTTCTTCTACTTTTGAGATTGCTTGAACAACAATTCTAGTTGCGATAGATTTTTCAGCGTCTTTAAGCAAATTCTTTTCAAAATCTTCTTTTGAAATCCCTGAATATTGTAAGTATGTATCTAAATCTAAGTTATATTGTTTAGCTTGTTGTGTTACATTGTCAACTAAACGATTTTTTTCTTCAACAATCATTTCTTCAGCAATTTCATATGTTGCATTGTCAACAGCACCGTTTACAGCGAAATCTATTCTTGAATTTTGATTTTTTGAAATTAATTGATCTTTCAAAGTCTTTAAAGTATTTTCTTTCAATTCTTCAACTGTAGTAATACCTTCTTTATCCAAGTCTTTAACAAATTCATCATTTAACTCAGGAAGTTCTTTTCTCTTCATTTCATGTAGTTTCACTTTGAATACTGCGTCTTTACCTTGTAGGTTTTCCGATTGATATTCTTTTGGGAATTTAACATCTAGATTCTTTTCTTCTTCTAGTGCCATTCCTAACATTTGAACTTCAAATCCAGGAATAAATTGTCCACTACCAATTAATAATTCATAGTTTTCAGCTTTACCACCGTCAAATGGTACTCCATCAACTGAACCTTCAAAATCGAAGATAGCAGTGTCGCCATTTTCTAATGTTCCCTCTTCTTTTAAAACTAATTCAGCATTTTGTTCTAATAACTTATTAAGTTCAGCATCAACTGCTTGAGGTAACACTTCATCACTTAAGCTTTCAAACTCTAAACCTTTGTATTCTCCTAAAGTAACAACTGGCTCAACAGCTACTTCAGCTGTATATTTAAATCCTTTTCCACGTTCTACTTTAGTTATATCAAGGTCGATTTTTGGTTGTGCAACAACAGCTACACTTTCATTTGTTACTGCTTCAATATAAGTATCTTGAATACAATGGTTGATAGCTTCTTCATATAAAGATTCTACTCCGTAATGTTGTTCAAAAACCGCTCTTGAAACTTTCCCTTTTCTAAATCCCTTTACTTCCACATCGTCTTTAACAGCATTAAATGCATGTTCAAGACCATGTTCAAATTGCTCTATTGTTACTTCTATTTCGATTCTAACCTTAGAACCTGATAATTTATCTATTTTAGTCACTTTTTATTTCCTCCTAAATTCCAAAATCCAAAAACTATTATAACATACTAATATGATTTGTAAACTAAATAACTATATCTTTCTTAACTTATTAAGGATTTCAACCATCGCCCAAGTGTCTTGTTTACAATATTGACTTAAATGAGTTCTAGTTATTTGTAATTCTTCTGGATTTAAGTCCTTAAATCCAGCATATGCATATACTGCTTCCATCCCGTTACTTACATCCATTCCACTATAAGTTAAATCACTAAATACCGGTAAAACCTTCTTAATACTGTATGAACCACTTAAGTCTTCGTGGTAATAGTTAACTGTTTTAGCTCGTTCTTCATCAAATCCTAATGCAGTGAATAATTTAGTATTTGTTTTAACAACGTGCAATAAATCAAATAATCTTTCATTAATACTTAATAATTTATCACTGAATTCTGGATACATTAAAGCAAGTTCTTTAATTCTTGTTTTTTCAAATGCTTCGTTAAATACGAGAACACTACCGGAGTCATCTAAAATCAATTCACATAACTTCTTAACAAGATCCAATCTTTGATCAGTTGCGTCAGTTGCTAAAAACTCATAATGGTCTTTATCTTTATCACAAATACCAGGTTCTTTTTCAATATGTAAACTAAATTGAAAAAGACTTTGATAATAAGGTTTTTCCCCTTTAAATCTAGGTAATGGACAAGGAAAGCTTTCAAAATCCAGATGATAAATTGGATACTGAAGAGTTTCTATTGCAGCTTCTATTTTTCTTTTATCTAAATGAACATTTTTAGTTACTGCGCTATTTCTTTGAATTCGGTTATTTTTTCTACTAAGCCAAGAATCGGAAATATCTTCCATTGATAAATAACCATCATCAATCAAGTTAAAATATTCATGTTTTTCACCTTCTGGATCTTTAAATCCATGATGTTTATTCATATACATTAGTAAACTATTTTTCTTTGGAAAACGGTCAAAACAGAGATCTTTATAAATACATTCTCGCATCTTTTTAAGCTGACAATGTTTACCAAGTTTTACTCTTGATTCGTCATCGTTCACTATTCTGTCTATTACAGTAGAAATGTCTCTTTCAATATTTATTTGTAGCTCTTTTGTTATACTAGACAGGTCAATAAATCGAACGATATCGTTGCTGTATTGCGGTTCTTCATCTATATATTGACCACTAAATATATATTCGTGATTTAAAACTGCAAGATAATATTTCGCATCTTTTATGTCTTCTTCAATGACAAATCTTTGAAAAGCTAAGTCATATACATAAACACCTGAACCTTCTAATCTATCAAATAATTTATTTCTTTGTTTAATGTATTTTGGATTCGACAATAAGCTCGGATCAAGTTCTTCATTTAATCTTAAAATATCAAATTCGTCAAGATAAAATAAATTATATCTAATCTTATCTTCTGTATACCCTAACTTCATAAATTTGTTACTAGTAGTAGCTTTAGCTTCAATAATATTTATGTTATTTTCATTTTTATTATAAATATCAACATAACACATTAAATTAAAATTGTTATAGTCTCTTAAAAACAATTTTTGAGTACCATATTCTACTCCAAATCTTGTTTCTCCACCAAACATACTTATTACTTTTTCTGCAGCTAAAACCTCTACCTTATTGAAATAAGGCATCATAACTTCTAAATGAGTAAGATCTGGCGTTAGAAAATCGTCTTCATAAGCAGCTTCACTCGCATTTTCAAGTGAATCTAACAAATCATAATATCGATCTTTTAAAGCATCATCTAAATCGCGTCGTTTATGAATATTATTTAATGCTGGAAATCTATTACATCTAATATATTCCATAAACTTACTTTTTGTGATATTCATACCTGACATATTATCACCTCTAAATACTATTAATAAATCCTAAAAACTCTCTATTATGAATATTTGGACCATGTTCATGTATTGTTTGATGATTTTCAAATAAATCCATTATTTCTTCAGCAGTTTTCCACACTACATCAAGTCCTAAAAATATTTCTTCTTCAGTTAAATCACTATCTGAATCACCATTAATGTATTCACATATAAAATAATGGTTAGTCCAAACACTTTCAATGAAATATTCTGTGATAGATACTTTCTTTTCTAAAACTTTACATTTAACTCCAGTTTCTTCCAATACTTCTCTTACAGTACATTCTTCTAAAGATTCATTTTCTTCTACTCCTCCACCAGGAAAAGTAAAAATGTCCATCTTTTTAATATGGACCATTAAATATAAATCATCCTTCTTAATAATCCCTCTGCATGCTACACGGTGATTAGAAAGATCTGCGTCTTCTTTTGTTATATCATCTGAGAAAATTTCAATTTCCATAACTATTACCTCTTTAAAAAATGCAGTCTAACCTGCATTTTTAATCATTTCTTCAATTTTATCTTGGAGCTTATTAACACTAAACGGCTTTAACATATACATGTTGGCACCTAGCTCAACTGCTTCAATAACATCTTCTTTATTTTCTATTCTAATCAAAACAAGAATCAATGTATTATCTAACATCTGATTATTTCTTAAATTAATCAATGTATCTCTTCCACTCATCCCTGGCATATTCCAGTCAACTATAATCATGTCTAAATCAGAAATAGAATTAGCTAACTCTATTCCAGCACTTCCATCCTCTGCTTCAAAAAAACCATAATTTAAATCTAAAATACAATCCTTCAAAATTTGTCTAATCGTTATTGAATTATCAATACATAAGATGTTTATCATCGGGTTCCTCCCAGAATAGTTTATTAATTATCTTTTTTTAATAGTTTGATTTTTCTTTTATTAACAAGATGTTTTTCTACATTATCAATAATAAATCTTCTTAATTCATAACTAAAATCTCTTTTTGCAAATAACATTCCCCTATGCTTGCTGAAGTAAACAAAAAAGTATTCTTCTGTTTCACTAAAACTGTAAAGTTCATTCCAAGGTTTTACTAGTTCTCCTTCAACATTCATATAAGTAATTCCATCATCAGTAATTTTAAAATTAATAGTCATAAAATCTTTATTCTTTTCATATGCTTTTTTCGCTCCAGCTCTTGTAAAAAGCAGGAAAGCACCAATGAATAAAAAGACACCTATTCCTAAAAAGAAAAATGTAAATTCACCAGTAAAAAACGGTGTGATTATTAAGTATCCAATACTTAAAGAAAACAGTATTAAATTAGTTGGTTTAAGAATGCTTGCTTTCATATGATTTGTAGCAAAAGCAACATAGTCCTCTTTTGTCCAAGTTTGTGTAAATTCATAATCCATTATAAAACTCCTCTCATCTTCACAAGTATTTTATCATATTTTTTATTTTTTCCAACTACTAAACAACACTAAGTTTAGATATTTTCATTATTCTATTAAACTTTTAGTAATATCGATACTTTCTTCTATATCAGAAATTTCTAAATAATCATTTTCAAGAGCAAAAGTTAATGAATATTCTTCAAATCCTCTTTTTGCCATTAAAGATTCTTCATCACCACAACCATAAAAGTAATTATATGTATCATCAGAGTAAATTGCCTCAACCTGTGTTTCACATTCTCCTTCATCTTTATAGTAAATGTTCCACTCTTCAAATCTTCCAATCTTTTCATAGCCTCTTAACTGCATTTGAAACATACTTAAAAGAAAGATAATCAAAACAATTATAAAAGTAACTCCTATTCGTAATCCTTTCATATCGCTACCAATAATAAAATGATTCTTTATTATATATCCTTTCTAATAAATAATATTATATATATCAATATTATTATAACAACTCATATAGAAGATGTAAAACTAGAAATAGATTGATTTGACAAAAAAAAGACCCATAAATAGGTCTTTGCTTTAAAATGGCATTCCGGGAGAGATTCGAACCCCCAGCTGACTCCTTATAAGGTTTATAGTATATCTGAAAACATAAAAAAAATGCCCAAAATCACACCAATAATTCCACCAAATTTAGTCATGGTAATTGCAAAGGCAGAATATTCACGTTTTCCTCTAATTCGAAACGTATCTTCAAATCGTAAAGCTGTTTCGGGAAACGCAAATCCCAAAATACCAAAAATGATGATTATAATTCCTAAAAAAATATTCATTGATTCTCACTCCCTTATCAATCATTATATCACAATATATCACCGTTGATCCCACTCATCTACAGAAAAGATAAAAGTTTATATATATACAAAAGGGCTTCTTTGCTTTAAAATGGCATTACGTGAGGGATTTGAACACCCAGCTGACGCATTAGAAGGTTTATTGGCTTTAAGGAATACAGTTATGTTTATAATATATGATACAATTAGATTAGGATTGTAATAAACATTTTGCAATTTTTGATTAGAAATCGAGTTGTAAGAGATAAAATGAATTTAAGAGATAAATATATAATCAAAGATAACTACAATCAGTAAATACACTATAAAAACCTGTAAACTACATTATAAGTAAGTGAGATTGGAGAAAAGCAATGGTAAAAAAAGTTTATATAAATATTAAAATCAGAAAATTTTTTCTAAAATGGTTTTCAACATAATGATGAATCATCTAAACATTCTTTCATCTCTTGTCTTAATTTTCCATTTTCTCTTAATTTTTTTCTTGCTGAAACAGTCAAAAAAAACACAACAAATAGTTCTTAAAATACAGTTGCTTCCTGTTCTTATATACAGTACTGGTTATATGATTATGATACCAGGGAAAATCCCGGTTGAGTTATCAACAGTTGCTTACTTCATTGTTCCTTTAACAATTCTATTTGGTATAAAAAAGTTAAAAATATGGGCAGTATATTCCGCTCTTCTATCAGGTATAATATACTATTCAGCTATGATTCTATTTGGTACTAAAATATATAGTGATTACCCTCCATATACTGTTTATATGGCTATATATAACCATGGTGCTCTGCTAACATATTCATATATTACTCTATCAACAACAATATTTTATAAAAAAGACCGTTATATAATATGGATAGGAATTATATTTTCCATATTGTGGGCACTGGCCTTACGCCCCTTAGTAATTGTAACAAAACGAATATTTATTTATGATGTCATTGATGCATTTTGGGCTTACAAGTATTTTCCTGATTTACTTGTAGTTGCTGTTCCATTATTTTATATATTATTTGCAGCGTTTATTTATTTTTCCGTAAATTCTATGTATGTCATAAATAAAGTTATTAATAAGCCTCAAAGTAAGAATACAAATAAAAAGTTAGTAGACACGATTTAGTGTATACTAACTTTTTATATTCAAATACTCACATATTATATGAAGTTCTTTTTCGCTCCATTCCTTTTGGCATTTTTATCTATCCTTTACTTTAAGTATACAAAAAGATGTTAATTAACACATGTATCACTATATGTCTACTAACATCTTTAATTACAGCTGTTATTATATGCACATTATGGTTTTATCGGCAACTGTTCAAAAACCATTTAGTCCACTATTAGTTTTCTTAATTTGTGTATATATTTTTTCGTAATAAATCAATAATTTTATTGAAATAGATGATGAAATATAACATATGAAATATAATGAATATTATTATTAAATATACAATTATGAAGTATGGCCAATCTGGTAAATAGTCAGCAATAATATCGGGTTTTTGGCCGATAAACATATAATTTTTATCCAACAAGAAATTTGCATACATAATAATTGGAGCAATTACTAGCAAGAATAGATAAATTCTATACATTGATTTAAGTTTCACTTCAAAGTTATATGCTTTGTAATAATAAAGTGGAATTATCATGATTCCTATATGAATTAGAACAAAGTTATAAAATCGATAATGATAGTATGTATAATGTACCATATCCGGCATTATAAATGCCGTAATACCACCTAAAACACCAAAAAAGAAAAGTACATTGAATATTTTTTCATTATCTGTCAATAAGATTATTATTGAGAGAATCACTGAAAAACTACTAATATGGAGAGGCACACTAACAAAACCATTAATGATGTTGTGAATATGATAGCTAACTTCAAGAATTATCAATAAGAATGCGAAAGATACTTTTATTTTTTTCTCACA
>DAOWHG010000051.1 GCA_030641535.1 Mycoplasmatota bacterium
AAATATTTTATAATCTTTTATTTTTTTAAAATTTATTCCTTTTATTTCTGTTGTTGTAATAAAGTTTTGAGTTTTATTTTGAATATAATCAATTAAATTATTTTGTCTTTCTTCATCTAATTCACTTAGTACATCGTCTAGTAGAAGTACAGGGTAGTCTTTTTTATACTCGTAAATAAAATCTATTAAAGATAATTTTACTGATAATACCGAACTTCTCATTTCTCCTTGAGATGCGTGTGTTTTTATAACATTATTATCTAAATAAAATTCGATATCATCTCTGTGTGCTCCTAAATTAGTAGTTCCTGTAATAATATCGTACTTATATTTAGCTATAAATTCTCTTTTATAATTTTTTTCAATACTAGGTATATACTTAATTAATAACTCTTCTGTTGAATTTGAAAGATATTTATATATTTTATTGGTATAAACATTGATTTTTTCAATAAATTCTTTTCTTTGTTCAACCACTTCTTTTAAATACCCGATTAGTTGATCAGTTATAATATCTAACAGCATCATATCTTTATCTTTATTCATTTGCATTCCCTTTAATAAGTCGTTTCTTTGTTTTAAGACTTTTCTATAATTTTGTAGTGAATAAAGATATTGTTTTGATATTTGTCCAATTTCTAAATCTAGAAATTTTCTTCTAATCTGAGGGTTTCCTTTAATTAAATCTAAATCCTCAGGAGCAAACATTACTATGTTTAAAATTCCGATATATTCACTTAATTTTTCTAACTCTATATGATTGTATTTTGCTTTTTTACCTATTTTTGATATGATGATATCTAATTCTATATCCTTGTCATTTAAATTGATTAGAGAACTAATTTTAGCGTATTCTGAGTCTATTTTTATAACATCTCTATCTTTATTTACTCTGTGAGACTTTGTAAGACCAATAATATGAAGTGATTCTAATATACTTGTTTTACCTTGAGCATTTTTTCCAATGAAAATATTTGTTTTATCACTAAAATTAGTTTGTAGTTTTTCATAATTTCTAAAATTAGTTAATTTAAGGTTTTTTATATACATTAATTACCTACTCTATATGTTCCTATTCCTTTAATTAATACTTTATCTCCAGGATATAATTTTTTTCCTCTTCTTGCTTCTAAAATATCATTAACATAAATCGTATATTCTTGTAGAATTGCTTTTACCATTCCACCTGAAGATACGATATTTGCAAACTTGAGAAATTGTCCTAAAGTTATGTATTCACTCTCGATAATTATCTTCTCCATAAAATCACTTTCTTTCATATATATTATTATATATATTATATAATAAAGATATAATATTTACAAGGATATTAACGAAGTATCCAAATAAAAAAAGTCCCGAAGGACTTTCTGTTTTATTCTGTTCTTACTGGCAATATTAATTGAAGCATATTTTCATCATAATCACCTTTAATTATGAATGGTCTAATTTCACCTGTAAAATTGATAGAAACCTCACTGGAATTAAAGATTTTTAGTGCATCTAAAATGTATTTAGAACTAAAAGCAATCTTTATTGGAGTTCCTACTATTTCATCAACTGGGTAAACTTCTTCTAAAACCTTCCCTATTTCTGGACTGTTTGATGTTATTTCAACAATATTATCTTGTCTTAATTGAAGTTTTACAATCGCATAATTACCATCTCTACTTGATAAAAGGCTTGCTCTTTCAATTGCAGTAGATAAATTTTCCTTATTGAATTTTATAACAATTGGAAATTCAGTTGGAACTAACTTAGATGTTTCAGGGTAATTTCCCTCTAATAAACGAGATTGGAATAATAAACTTCTATATTTAAAAAGAATTTTTGAACGATCAAAATGTAATTCTACCATTTCGTTGTTATTTTCTAATACTTTAATCAATTCATCTAAACTTCGGCCTGGAATTATAATGTTTAGTGGTTCATAAACCTCATTTAATTCTATTTGTTTTTGGCTTAAACGATAGCTATCTGTCGCAATTGCTATTAATTTATTTCCATCAATTTTAAAATTTACACCTGTTAAAATAGGTCTATTTTCAATAGAAGAAGTAGCAAAAGCTGTTTGTCTAATAATTGTTTTTAATGTTCTCACATTTATTTTTACAGATTTAACTTTTTCACTAAATTCCAATTCTGGATAATCATCAATGTCCATCATGTTTAATGTAATATCTGATCTGTCAGCTTCAATTCTTACCATATTATCTACAACAGAAGAAATAACAACTTTTAACCCGTCTAATTTTCTTATAATTTCAATAAAATACTTACCTGGTATTAAAACAGAACCTTGTTCTTTAATTTCTAAACTAGAATCTTTAATTGTTAATTTAATAGCAATATCAGAATTACTAGTAGTAATAATTATTTGGTCCTCTAAAATATCTAATTTAATACCTTGTAATGCTGGATTAGGTGTTTTATTAGATAATGCCTTCTGAGCAATTATCAAATTGTTAAGTAATATGTCTTTATTGATTTGAAAATTCATCCAATCACCTCTTTAATTATTTATTGTTTTTATTATTATTGTTATTAGTGTTCTGTGGAAATGTGGAAAGTATCAAAAATCTACGTATATTATACCATATAATTAGGTTTTAAGTGTATTTTTTTTTAGTTTTCTCCACATTTTATGCGCAATTTGTCCACATCTCTTTTAACATCTTTATTCATTTCTATTTCGTTTGTAATTTTTTCTACGGAGTGCATTACAGTCGAATGATCACGGTTATTAAAATAAGTTCCAATTTTTTTATAAGGAATATCATACATAGTTTTAATTAAATACATAGATACCTGTCTAGGAAAAACGTACTTAAATGTTCTTTTTCTAGAAATAAGATCTATTGTTGAAATACGATAATAATCACTTACAATACTTAAAATATTATTTATTTTGTTTTCATTTAAAAAATTACCATTATTACGCGGTTTAACTAAGTTTTCTAATGCTAGTTCAGCATTTTTTACATTAAAGTCTAAATTAAATGCAGTGCAATAAAATAAAACTCTTTTTAAAGCCCCCTCTAGCTCTCTAACGTTATTTTCAAAAACACTAGCAATATATTCTAATACATCATCCGGTATAAGAGAAGAGTCTGATGTTTCAGCTGTTAATTTCTTCTTTAATATCTTAATTCTTAGTTCAAGAGCTGGTCTATTAATATCAACAGTAACTCCCCATTCAAACCTAGATGTTAATCTTGACATTATATCTTTTAATTCTCCAGCATTTCTATCACTTGTAATTACAATTTGTTTTTGAGAACCATGGAGTGTTTCAAAAAGTTTAAAAAATTCTTTTTGCGATTTATCTTTTTTAGCTAAAAACTGAATATCATCTACTAATAAAACGTCTACATCACGGTATTTTTGATTAAATTCTTCGAATTTCTTTTTACTAGCTGATCTAACATATTCTTCAACAAATTGATCTGTTTTAACGTATAAAACTTTTTTATTCATGTCACCTTCTAAAATATAATTACCAACACATTGCATAAGGTGAGTTTTACCTAATCCTACATCACCAAAAATATATAAAGGATTAGCAACAATTCCTGGTTGATCAGCAATTTTAATCGCACTAGTATAGGCTAATCTATTAGAATTACCTACTACAAAACTATCAAAATTATAACTTGCATTTAAATTACCTTCTAAATACTTATTATCAACTCTTGAATCAGGTCTAGTTACAGAAAAATCACGGGTGTTAGTTAATTCTTCCTCAGCTTGTTCTTCAGTCATAAGTCTAAATTTGTAAACCTCTTCAAAAAAAGGTTTTAAATACCTATTAAGTTTATTAAGATATAAGATTTCTATACGTTTTTTAATAAACTCATTTGGTGCTACAATGTATATATAATTGTTAACAACCTTAAAAACAGTGTTTACAGGTTCAAAAATATCTGTAAACACAACTTCTTCAAGATCGTTTTCTAATTTAATTTTAATTTCTTCCCATATTTTACTGTATTTTTCCACGATGTTCACCTCATATTATCACAAGACAAATATAACACAGTTTTTATACAAAAAAAATAAAAAGTTTCCCACATAAAATGTGGAAAAATAGTTATTATTAAACTTTTACACTATGTTATCAACATAGATTAAATGGCTTTAAATAAGGATTAATATTAGTTAATAACATTTCCACATGTAAAGAATCCACATTGTGCACATTTCCACATTTTGGTGTGGCAAAAACACGAAAATTAGCCATTATTTAATGTGGATAACTTTTTAAAATTTATCTGTTTTTATATTTTTTTGAGATTAGTGTTGACACATTTTTTTATTGCATATATAATTGTATAGCATGGTTTTAAACATTTAAGTAGGAGGTGTTGATAAATGCCAAAAAGAACATATCAACCAAATAAACGTAAAAGAGCAAAAACTCACGGATTTATGGAAAGAATGAGTTCACCAACTGGAAGAAGAGTATTAGCAAGAAGAAGAGCTAAAGGACGTAAAAAATTAACTGTATCAGATGAATAAACTTTAAAACATCATATAAATATTATATAAATACCGGAAACCACTTGAAAAAATATAATAATATGTATTTTTTCAAGTGGTTTTTAATTTATAGTAGGTGATATAGTGAAAAAGGAATATCGAGTAAAAAAAAGCAGTGAAATCGAGATGATAGTTAAATATAAACAAAGTAAAGCAAATAAGCACTTTGTTATATACAAAAAAGAAAACCATGATAACTCTCATTATAGATTTGCTGTTAGCGTTTCTAAGAGATACGGTAATGCCGTAGAAAGAAACAAAATTAAAAGACAAGTAAGAGAAATAATATCTAAACTTGATATTATTAAGATTTATGATGTTTTTGTAGTAGTTAGGTTTACATCAAAGGGAATTACTTTTAATGAAATTAACAGTTCAATAACATCATTGATTAAAAAATTAAATATTTTGAGGTGAAAAAAATGAAGAATTCAACAAGATTTATGTTATTAGCCTTTACAGCTGCAATGGTAATATTTCTAAGCGGATGTAGTTCAGCAGATATGTATACATCACCAGTTGGTGTTGAAGGCGGAGTAGGCTGGGTACAATGGACAGTACTCCAAATTGCAGATTTTACCTATTGGGTTAGTAATTCAACAGGTGGATATTACTTTGTTGGACTTATAATTGTTACTTTAATTGTAAGAACAGCTGGATGGCCAATTTATTCAAAAAGCAATGCAATGACAATGAAAATGCAACAAGCACAACCAGAATTAGACAGAGTAAAAGAAAAATATCAAGGTAAAACTGATGAGAATTCACAAAAGAAAATGCAGGCAGAAACATTAGCAGTATATAAAAAATATAATATTAATCCATTAGGATGTTTATTACCTTTCTTGCAAATGCCTATATTTATCGCAATGTATCAAGTTGTAAGAAGAATACCTCTTTCTAACGGATTAGTTGATGATGTTATAGTTGAAGGAGTAAGAGACTATTCAGATCTAAATTTCTCATTCTTATGGGTTAAGGATTTAGGAGCTGAAGATCCATTTTACATCTTACCTATATTAGTAGGTGTATTAATGTTTTTGTATCAAAGATATTCAATGAAAAAACCAGAATATTTACAAAACAAAAAATACAAAGCTTCACAAGGATCACAATCAGAAAAAACAATGAAGATGATGTCTTATTTCATGGTTATTATGTTAGTAACTATCGCTTGGTCTAATGCAGGTATCGCTTTATATTGGATTGTAGGGAACGCATATCAATTCTTACAAACATACTTAAATAGAAGATCAAACTTCAAGAAAATAGCTAAAGAAAATCCATTAGTGTAGAAGGTGCGTTATGAAAAAACTTCAATTTGAAATAAAATCATTAGAAGAAGCACTAAACTATGCATCAAAAGAATTAAGAATCAATAAAGAATTCATTGAAATCAATGTAGTTGATAAAAAAACTTTGTTAGGGTTCACTAAAGCATACATTGTTGAGGCTTGTGTTACTGTTGATCCAGCTGAAATTGGATATAAAACACTAAAAGAGTTGTTTGATAACATGCAATTAGATGCTCAAATTGAAATGAGAAGAAGAAATGATAGAGAAGTATCATATTCTATAAATACTAGTGAAAATCCATTACTTATTGGTAAGAATGGAAAAACACTTGAAAACATTCAATTTTATATTAGAAATATTGTAAATCTATATAGTGAAGAGCATTTAATAGTTTTAGTTGATATCGGGGGATACAAAGAAAACCGTAAAAAACAACTGGAAATATTAGCAACTAAAACAGCAAAAGAAGTTGCGAGAACAAGAGTAGAAGCTAAATTATACCCAATGAATGCATATGAAAGAAGAATTATCCACACAAAACTTTCTGATTGGAGAGATGTTTCAACAATTTCAGAAGGTGAAGGGCAAAGTAGACATTTAGTAATTAAACCTAAAAGGAGATAATTATGAAATTAGTTGTCGGATTAGGAAATCCTGGTAGGAAATACAAATCTACCAAACATAATATTGGATTTATGTGTTTAGACTATTTTGCAAAAGAAAATAAATTAAAATTCAAAAAAGAGAATAAATTTAGTGGGGAAACCCTTAAAATAGGGAATCTAGTATTATTGAAACCTCATACATTTATGAATGAATCAGGACAAAGTATCAGAAAATTAATGAATTTTTATGATATTTTAACAGAGGATATTTTAATAATCTATGATGACTTAGATTTACCACTTGGTAAAACTAGATTGCGAGAAAAAGGTAGTTCCGCTGGACATAATGGAATTAAATCAATTATAAGTAATCTTAAAACAGAAGAATTTAAAAGAGTACGTATTGGAATTGGTAAAAATCCGCTATATGAGACAAAAAACTATGTTTTAAGCTCTCTTTCAAAAAAAGAGAAAATAGTAATGGAACCTATTTATGATAAAGTATCTAGTATTATTAACAATTTTAATAAAGATGTTGAATTTGTACAAATAATGACAAAAAACAACTAAGTGTCACACTTGGTTGTTTTTTTATGATATAATTAATAAAAAGAAAGGATGATTAAACATGTCTGCACAAACAAAGAAGATTGTATTAGCGGTATTAAGTTTTGTTATTCCAATTGTAGGAATTGTATTATTCTTTATTTATAAACCTAAAAAAGATGCTCAATTATTTGGTGTTTTAGGTATTTTAGGATTAATTATTGGAGGAGTATTCTTCCTATAACAAATTATTATAATATTAAAGCCTAAATGGCTTTTTTATTTGATATTTTATAGGTAGTATGCTAGTATGTTGTTAGAAATAAGCGGACCCCCTATTAAAAGAGGATTCGCTATAAGTGCGTGGTGATACTATGGATAAACTAATTAAATACTTATCAAAAACTCCTTATTTTAAAGAACTATTAACTAAGTTTAATAGCAATGAGGAACTGCAAATAACTAATACAAATGACAGTATTAGTCTTTTGATGTTAATTTTCTTATTTAAGAATCTAGATAAGAATATTTTAGTTGTTACCCCTAATTTATTTAAGGCACAAAAAGTATATGATGATTTAGTAAACTTAATTGATAATAAATTATTATCATTTTTCCCTCAAGATGAGTTTATTACTACAGAGATGCTCGCAGTAAGTAAAGAATTCAAATATGAAAGAATAAATACAATTAAAAAAGTAATTGAAAATCAGAAAAGTCTTGTTGTGACTAATACTGCTGGATTACTTAAGTATGAACTACCAAAAAAGAAATGGGAACAATCTATTTTAAGATTTAAAAAAGAGGATATTGTTAATTTAGAAACACTTCCTAGAAAATTAATTACTTATGGATATAAGCGAGGATTAGTAGTTGAAAATCAAGGAGAATTTAGCTTAAGAGGTAGTATTTTAGATATATATCCAATTAACGAAGATAAGCCTCTGAGAATTGATTTTTTTGATGATGAAATAGAAACTATTAGGTATTTTGATGTAAATACTCAAAGATCGAAAGTTCAGACAAAGAAATGTTTAATTTACCCTATGAATGAATTCTATTATTCAGATAAAGAACTTCAAACAATAAAAACAAAAATCAATAATGTAATAAACGAAGATAATTATAGTGAAAAAGCAATAAACAGAATGAATGAAGACGTATTAAACCTTGAAAACCGTAATGATGTAGATAAATTATCGAGATATATGACATTCTTGGATGGAGAATCACAAACTATTATTGATTATATGGATAACCACATAATCATTTATTGGGATTACAAAAGAATCAAAGAAAGTTATAAAGATATAGTAAGAGATATAGCGGATTGGTATGAGATGACTAATGATTATGCTAGCTTGAATTTTGATTTAATTAAGGACATCAATTACATTTACAGTGGAAAATCGCTCTATTTAGACGTTTTTGGAGAACACAAAACAAATAAATTATCGTTAGATGTAAGGGCAAAAGAACCAGTAATTTACAATAATAATATCCATATGGCTATTAAGGATTTAGTTAAGTACAATGGATATACTACGGTAATAATTGCTTTTAAATCATCAAATTCAAGGAAGAAATTTGTTGAGTTATTAGATGATAAAGTTGAATACAAATTAATTGGAGAAAAAGACGAAATACAGGTTAAAAGAATAAACTTAATAGTTCAAAAAGAAGCAATTAGCTTTGAATTATTCAATATAAACACCATATTTCTTACAGAGGCAAATTTATATAAGACAAAAGAACTAAAAAAGGCTAAATATAAGTCTGTAATCAAAAATGCTAAGAAATTATCGACAATTGATGAGTTAAAAAAAGGAGACTATGTTGTCCATTATGATCATGGGATTGGTAGGTTTTTAGGAATTGAAACAATGACTCTAGGGAAAAACACTAGTGATTATATTTTTATTCAATATAGAGGTGATGATTCTTTATATATTCCAGTAGAGAATATCAAGTTAATTCAAAAATTTGTTGGAAGTGAGAGTGTACATCCAAAACTGAATAAGTTAGGAAGTGCAGATTGGGCTAAAACTAAGCTGAGAGTTAGAAAAAGAATTAAGGATATCGCAGATAAATTAATAAAACTTTACGCAGCTAGAGAAGAAGCAAAAGGGTTTGCTTTTACAGAGGATACGGACTTGCAAGTAGAATTTGAAGCAGGATTTGAATATCAAGAGACAGAAGATCAAATAAAAGCAATTGAAGATGTAAAAAAAGATATGGAATCAAGTACTCCTATGGATAGATTGTTATGTGGTGATGTTGGATATGGGAAAACAGAAGTTGCATTAAGAGCTGCTTTCAAAGCAGTTTTAGATAACAAACAAGTTGCCTATTTAGCACCAACTACAGTACTTACTCGTCAACACTACTACACTTTTAGAGATAGATTAGATCAACATGGGATTAGAGTTGAACTACTAAATAGGTTTATCACCAAATCAAGACAAAAGAAGATACTACACGATATTAGAACCGGTGCTGTAGATGTTGTAATTGGAACTCACAGGATTTTATCAAAAGACATGGAATTCTCTGATTTAGGCCTTTTAATCATTGATGAGGAACAGAGATTTGGAGTAGAACATAAAGAAAAAATTAAAGAATTTAAAGTGAACATTGATGTTTTATCTTTAAGTGCTACACCAATCCCTAGAACGTTACAAATGGCAATAATGGGAGTAAAAAGTATGAGTTTGTTGGAAACTCCTCCAGCAAACAGATATCCAATACAAACATACGTTCTTGAAAGAAATGATTCTATAACTAGAGATGCTATAGAGAGGGAATTGGCTAGAAATGGCCAAATATTCTATTTATATAACAAAGTAGAAGACATAAATATTGTTGCTAATAAAGTACAAAGATTAGTTCCAAGTGCAAGAGTCTGTTATGCCCATGGAAGAATGAGTAGGATTGAACTAGAAAACGTAATTGAAGCCTTTATAGATAAAGAATATGATGTCTTAGTTTCAACTACAATTATTGAAACAGGAATAGACATTCCAAACGCTAACACATTACTTATTCACGATTCTGATCGATTAGGTCTTTCACAACTTTATCAAATTAGGGGAAGAGTAGGTAGAAGTGACAAAATTGCCTATGCATATTTAATGTACAAAAAACATAAACAACTGAATGAAGAAGCAATAAAAAGGTTGAAAGTTATTAAAGAGTTCACTGAACTTGGAAGTGGATTTAAAATAGCTATTAGAGATTTATCAATAAGAGGTGCAGGAGACATTTTAGGAACAGAACAATCAGGATTTATGGATAGTGTTGGTCTTGATTTGTACTTAGATATGTTAAAAGATGAAATAGCTATTCAAAGGGGAGAAAAAGAAGAACCTAAGGAAGAAAAACAACAAATCAAGTTAAAAGTAAATAAATATATTGATTCAAACTATATTGATAACGATTATATTAAGATTGAAATGCATCGTAAAATAGCCAATATTAAATCAAAACATGATATTGAACTATTACTTGAAGAATTTAAGGATCGATTTGGTCTTCCATCAAAAGAAATAATAATCTATATGTATGAAAAATTATTTGAGCATTTAGCGCTAGAGAAAGACGTAGAAAAGGTTAGAGAAACCAAAAATAATGTGATATTTATTTTATCTAAAGAAAAATCACAAAAAATAAATGGCGAATACTTATTTATGAAGGCTAATGATATAAGTAAATTTATCAGATTTACTTACCGATTAGATAGATTAAATATTATTATCGACACCATAAAACTAGATAGACATTACTTATATTTCATTGTTGACCTTCTAGAAGCGCTATAAAACGGGAAAAGGCTAATTTTAGCCTTTTTTTCTAACTAAATATATTTGTATTTTTTATCTTTTTTCCATTGACATTTTAAAAATTGTCGAGTAGAATACAATTGGGAAATAGCAAAAAACGGCGCACCAAATATATTAATAAATATAGTGTATGCCATCAGTGTACCTATATTTAGGTGCTTTTTTTATTTTTTAAGGAGGTTTATGATGGAATTTAATTATGATGTAGTTGTAGTTGGGGCAGGACCCGCAGGTATATTTACTTGTTATGAATTAGCTGAAAAAAGGCCAGAATTAAGGATTTTGCTAGTAGATAAAGGTCTTGATATTTTTGCTAGAACTTGTCCGATTATTGATAGGAAAATTGATAAGTGTCCTGAAAACAGAAAAGGAGTTAGTGGATGTTACCCTAGTTGTTCAATAACTAGTGGTTTTGGTGGAGCTGGTGCCTACTCTGATGGGAAATTTAATATTACAAGTGAATTTGGCGGATGGATGACTGAATATATAGAGAATAAAGTAGTAGAAGAATTAATTGATTGTGTAGATAAAATTAATTTAAAGCACGGAGCAACGCCAAAAATTACAGATCCTACAACAAAAAAAGTAAAAGAGATTGAAAGAAGAGGATTGGCTTCAGGACTGAAGTTGTTAAGAGCTAAAGTTAGGCATTTAGGTACTGAAGAAAATTTAGAAATATTAAAGAGTATATATAAACATCTTGATAGTAAAATAGAAATGAGATATAAGACTGAGGTAACTGACTTTATAGTGGAAAATGGCTTTATTAAGGGAGTAATGTTGAATGGAGATATCGTTCATGCTGATAAAGTTGTAGTAGTTCCTGGAAGAGATGGAGCGGCTTGGCTTACTGAAATGTGTAAAAAGTATGATATACCTAGATTGGCTAATCACGTCGATATTGGGGTAAGAGTTGAAACTAACGATGAAATAATGGAAGAGATAAATGAACATCTTTATGAAGGGAAATTTATTTTTCGTTCTAGTGTGGGAACATCTGTAAGAACGTTTTGTTCTAATCCAAGTGGACATGTAGTTGTTGAAAATCATAGTGGAACAATGATTGTGAACGGACATTCTTATCGCAATAAATCTTTAGGAAGTAAAAATACAAACTTTGCATTATTAGTATCACATCCTTTTAGTGAGCCATTTAACCAGCCTAATGAATTTGCTCGTCAAGTAAGTAGATTAGCAAATATGCTAAGCAATGGTGGAGTAATAGTTCAAAAGTATGGAGATATAAAAATAGGAAGAAGAACAACATATAAGAGATTGAAGGAAGGATTTGTTGTTCCGACGCTTAAAGAAGCCGTGCCTGGAGATTTAGGATTAGTATTACCTTATAATACAATGAAATCTATTATTGAAATGATTGAGGTACTAGATAACATAACTCCAGGAATAGCAAGTGATCATACTCTGTTTTATGGAGTAGAATCTAAATTTTATAGTGCAAGACCAAAAGTTGATAAATATTTTGAGTCTCCAGTAAAAGGATTGTATTTTGGTGGAGATGGAGCTGGAATAACGCGTGGTTTAGCGCAAGCTGGAGCAAATGGAATATGGATAGCAAGGCATATTATTGCTGAATTATAGGAGGATATTATGAGTAGTGTTGTTGTAGTTGGTACTCAATGGGGCGACGAAGGAAAAGGGAAAATAACTGACTTTCTTGCTGAGAAAGCAAATGTTGTTGTAAGATTTCAAGGTGGAAATAACGCAGGGCATACAATTAAGTTCGATAATAAGAAGTTTTCATTACATTTAATACCTTCAGGAATCTTTAGAAAAGACGTTATAAACATTTTAGCGAATGGAATGGTAATAAACCCTAAAGCACTCATAGAAGAGTTGGAGATGCTTAAAAATGCGGGAATAAAGGAATATAACTTGGCTATTTCAGATAGAGCTCATGTCGTTTTACCTTACCATTCAGCTTTAGATAAAATGTTTGAAGATTTAAAAGAAGGGACTAAAAAAGTAGGCACAACAAACAAAGGAATAGGGCCTGCTTACACAGATAAAGCATCGAGAATTGGAATAAGAATTTGTGATTTTATCGATTTAGAAGTATTTAAAGATAAATTAACTGATAATTTGAACTATTATAATAAAATCTTTAAATTATTTGGAAAAGATGAAATGAATATTGAAGAAATATATAGTGAATTCAAAGTTTATGCAGAAAGATTAAAGCCTTTTGTTAAGGACACAAGTATTCTTCTTAATAAACAATTTGAAGAAGATAAGAATATCCTGTTTGAAGGGGCACAAGGATCCCTTTTATGTTTAGATCATGGAACATATCCTTACGTAACATCTAGTTCACCTATAGCATCTTCTGTACCGCTAAACACAGGGATTTCCCCAAAACTTATTGATGAAATCATAGGAGTTACAAAAGCATATTCAACTAGAGTAGGAAGCGGATATTTTGCTACAGAAGTTGAAAATGGAATAACTAAGAGAATTAGGGAGGTTGGAAATGAGTACGGAACTACTACTGGAAGACCTAGAAGAATTGGATGGATAGATACAGTAGTATTAAGACACGCTAAACGAGTAAGCGGAATTACTGCATTAAGTATTATGCTTCTAGATGTACTTACAGGAATAGAAACTTTAAAAATATGTGTAGCATATAAGTTAAACGATGAAATAATTGATTATATCCCTGCAAGCATTAAAGAAATTAGGAGATGTAAACCAGTTTATATTGAACTTCCAGGGTGGAAGGAAGATATAACAAAAGCCGCTAAATTTAGCGACTTACCATTAATTGCTCAAAGGTATTTAAATGAAATAGTTGAACTTACTGGAATAGAATTATCTATATTTTCTGTAGGCCCAGATAGAACACAAACAATAGTATTAAAA
>DAOWHG010000070.1 GCA_030641535.1 Mycoplasmatota bacterium
AATGATTTTAAGACAAAAGAAATTAAGACAAATAACAAAATACGAACAGTATTTTATGATAACAATAGGTATTATATTAATGGTATTAGGATTTTTCTATTTCCTTCTTCCAGCTGATTTAGTTGCTGGAGGAGTAAGTGGACTTGGACTTGCCCTTAATAAACTTTTTGGATATAGACTGTCATACGTTGTTTTAGCGTGTAATATGATGCTTTTAGTACTAGCTTTAATATTTTTAGGTAAGAATGTTTTTATAAAGAGTATTTATGGGTCTATTTTGTTCCCAGTTACGTTATATCTTTTTGAGACTTTTTTACCTCCACTTGAATTAAGTAATGATTATATGCTCACAGTTACTTTTGGAGGATTCTTCATAGGATTTGGATTCGGATTAGTAATTAAATATGGTGGAACAAGTGGTGGAACAGATATTCCAATTAAGATACTTAATAAAAGATTGAAATTACCATTAAGTGTTTCAATATACGCTGTAGATGGATTTATTATTTTACTAGGAGTAATTGCATTTTATAGTGAATATGGGCTTAATATTGGTCTTTACGCACTTATAACAATGTTTATAAGTGGGAAAGTAGCCGATATGGTAATTGTTGGTAGTAACTCTAAAAAAGCAGTTCAAATAATTACTGATTTTCCTGATGAAATTAAAGAATCAATTTATAAAGCTGTTTCTAGAGGTGTAACTGAAGTTGAAATAATGGGTGGATATAGTAAATCTAAGAAAACTATGTTAGTCACAGTTATTAAGAGACAAGAATACTATCTAATTAGAAATATAATTGCTGAAATAGATGAGAATGCATTTGTATATGTAACACCAGCAACAGAGATTCAAGGTGATTTTGAAGAAAGAGAGAGTGATGAATAATGGCTAAGAGATTTTTAATTCTACTTGCATTTTTAACTACACTTACTGCAAGTTATTTTGTGGGGGTACTGAGTGTAGTAGATCTTAGTATAGATGAAGGAACAGATGAAGTTACAGATGAAGTATTTCTTGAGGTAATGGATGAGTTAATGAGTAATCATTATTCAACACCGACAAATGAAAGTTTGTTAGAAGGTGCAATTGAAGGAATGATTGCTTCTTTGGATGATCCTTTTACATCATATTTTGATTATGAAGAAGCAGCTTCTTACCAACAAAGTTTTGGTGAATCTTATGTTGGAATTGGAGTTACTGTTAGTTTTATAGATGAGTTAATAGTTGTTGAATCTGTTAAAGATGATGGTCCTGCTGATACTGCAGGAATTAGAGTGAATGATATTATTGCTGAAGTAGATTCTATCTCAGCAATTGGTAAGCCTTTCTTTGAAACTGTTGGACTTATAATAGGAGAAGAAGGTACTGATGTAACTATCGGTATTATGAGAAACGGTGTTGATGAAATCATTAATCTTACAATGACAAGAAGTGTCATTGACAGCGCTACAGTATCCTTTGATTCATTTGTTAGAGGAGAAGATTTAATCGGGTATATTGAAGTAACTACTTTCGGAGATGAAACGGTTGGTTTGTTTATCGATGCAATTAATGATTTAGAAGCACAAGGAATTGATGGATTAATCATTGATTTAAGAAATAATGGTGGAGGTCATTTATATACTGTTATTAATATGCTAAATCAATTTTTACTGGATAATGATATCCCAATGTTTTCAACAGAATATTATAATGATGGAGAATTATTAACTGAAGAGTATTTTTCAAATAGACCTATTTTAAGAGATTATGATATTGTAACTGTCGTTAATCAAAATAGTGCTTCTGCTAGTGAAGTATTTGCCAGTTCAATGCAAGAACATGGTGATTATGCAGTTGTTGGAGTAACTACTTACGGAAAAGGAACAATGCAAACTGATGTAGATATTACAGCTACGATAGAAGATAGTTTACATATAACAATAGGTAAATGGTTCACAACTGATGGTAACTGGGTTCATTATGATGGTGGAACTGATGGAGTTATACCTGACGTTGTAGTCGAAAAAACACCTGTCGAACTAGCTTATAAAATGTTCTTTATAGGTGATGAAACTGAAATATTATTTGATACAGTAGACGCGAGAGTTGCTAATATCCAATTAGTATTAAATGTTATGGGATACACCGTAAGAACTGACGGATATTTTGACGATACTACTAAACTTGCAATACTTGATATTCAAGAAACAAATGCCTTAACTGAGACAGGAAATATTGATAGTGATACCTTAATAGTAATAAACTCTGCACTTGATTTATATCAAGATAATTTATTGAATGATACTCAATTAGAAGCCGCAATAGACTATTTAATAAATGATTAACTTATTAGAAATTACTAAAACAAAAGGTAAACGCTATCGACTTATTATCACTAATAACGATGTTGAAGAAAAACACATAGTTTCTGAAAACATAATTATTAAATATAATTTACTAACTCCTAGAGAACTTAGTCAATATGAGTATAAGACAATTACTAAAGTGAAAATAGAAGATCTTTTATATGAAAAAGCTTTAGTTTTCATCGACTTTAAAATGAGAACTATTAGTGAAGTTAAAAAGCGTTTAAGAAAAGAAGTTGTAGATGAGGATTTGATTAATAAGATAATCATAAAACTAAAAGATAGTAAATACTTAAATGATAACTTTTACGTTGAAACATTTATTAATGAAAAAATCGAATACGACCTAGTAGGACCAAGACATATTAAAGACAAGCTAATTCAAAAAGGTGTACATTACGATCTAATAGATCAACATCTAATTAAGTATACTGAAAAATATCAGTTTGATAAAATCAATCAAATAATTAAGATTGAAACAAAATTCAAAATAAAAAAACCTTATAAAAAAGCTTATTTATCTTTAAAACAAAAGCTTGTTTCCAAAGGTTTCTCATTGAATATTATTGAGTCAGCTCTGATATTAAATAGAGATGAAATAATGTCAATGATTGATGAAGAGCCACTTATTAAAAGAGAACTAGATAAACTAGTTAAGAAATATGACTTAACTAAGTATGAAGAAAAAAATAAAGTAATCAAAGCATTACTTAGTAAAGGCTTTGATTATGAACTTATTAAAAAGAGTGTGAAAGAAGGGACCCTTTATGAAAGTGATTAGTAAAGAGGAACTATATTTTTTCAATCAAGGGAAGCTGTTTGATGCTTACCGTATTTTTGGTGCGCATGTAAAGTATGATAAAGAAGGAGTACTACTTGGTACTCGTTTTACAGTATGGGCACCTCACGCCAAAGAAGTTAGTGTACTAGGAGAATTTAATGATTATCAAGCTTGGGTTCATAATCTTGAAAAAGTTGATAAATCAGGTGTTTGGAGTATCTTTATTGAATCAGCATTTGAATGGGCAAAATACAAATATGAGATTAAAACATTTGACGCAAGAACACTTTACAAGAGTGATCCTTTTGCTTTCTTTAGTAGTGAGAGACCAGATACATTATCAAAAGTATATAATTTAGAAGGATATGAATGGAATGATTCATTGTATATGAAAAATAGATATACAATAAATCTTTATGAATCACAAATGTCGATGTATGAAGTTCATTTAGGTACATGGATGACTAAACCTGATGGAACATTTCATAAGTATAATGAAATGGTTGATTTATTAATTCCATATTTACTTGAGAATGGTTTTACTCATGTTGAATTAATGCCAGTAGTAGAACACCCACTAGATCAATCTTGGGGGTATCAAGGAACTGGATATTATAGCGCAACTTCAAGATATGGAGTTCCTAAAGATTTAATGTATTTTGTTGATCAATGTCATAAAAACAATATTGGTGTAGTGCTTGACTGGGTTCCTGGACATATTTGTAGAGATGATCACGGACTATACATGTTTGATGGGGAACCATTATATGAATACGCAGAAGAATGGAAAAGAGAAAACGTTGTTTGGGGAACAGCTAATTTAGATTTAGGAAAAGGAGAAGTTCAAAGTTTCTTAATATCTAATGCATTATATTGGATGAAATATTTTCATGTGGATGGCTTCAGAATTGACGCTGTATCAAACATTATTTATTTCTTAGGAGATAGTTCAAATGGACAAAATGATGGAGCAGTTGAATTCTTAAAAAGCTTAAGCACACAAATATTTAAAGAATTTAATAACGCATTACTAATTGCCGAAGATTCAACAGCTTATCCAAAAGTAACTCATCCAGTAGATCATGGTGGTCTTGGATTTAACTACAAATGGAATATGGGTTGGATGAACGACACATTAGAATATTTTGAGAAGGATTGTGTTTACCGAAAATATCATCATGATAATATTACATTCGGACTAACTTATGCTTTTTCTGAAAATTATGTTTTACCTTTATCACATGATGAAGTAGTTCACGGAAAACATTCATTAGTTGATAAAATGCCAGGTGATTATTGGCAAAAATTCGCAAATTACAGAGCTCTTATGGGATTGTTTTTTACTCATCCAGGAAAGACTTTACTCTTTATGGGTGGAGAATTTGCTCAAATGCATGAATGGAAAGACAGCACAGAACTTGATTGGAATTTACTAAATTATCCAATTCACAAAGGAGCAAATAGATTTGTAAGTGATATGAATAAAGTCGTTAAAGCACATAAAGCACTTCATGAGCTTGATCATAGTTCTGATGGTTTCAGCTGGATAGATTCTAATAATAGTAATCACTCTATCTTTTCATTTGTTAGACATAGTAAAGATACAAATGATTTCATTATTGTTATATTAAATTTAACACCACTTGTTCATCATGATTTTAGAATAGGTGCGCCTAAAGCTGGTAAATACTATGAAGTAATAAATAGTGATTATGCAGTTTATGGAGGTTCAGATATGTTTAATGGTGAAGATATCTTCACAGAAGAAATAGAATATAATGGATTACCTCAGTCAATGAAAATTGTACTGGGTCCTTTATCAATCACTTTATTGAAATGTGGTGAGTAGATGAAAAAGAGTATTGTAGCAATGGTACTAGTAGGTGGAAGAGGAAGAAGACTAAAGCGCATTACAAAATCAACCGCAAAACCTGCGGTTAATTTTGGTGGTAAGTACCGTCTTATTGATTTTGTTTTAAGCAACTTATCTAATTCTGGAATTTCTACTATTGGACTTATTACTCAATATGAGCCATACCAATTATTAAGCTATATAGAACACGGTAGTACATGGGATTTAGATGTTAATGAGGGAGGAATTTCTTTCTTAACTCCTTATACTTCGATTAGTGGAGAATTATGGCAAAAAGGTACTGCTCACGCTATAAATCAACATTTTAGATTTATTGATTTATACAATCCTGAATATGTTTTAATCTTATCAGGAGATCATATATATAAGATGGATTATAATCCTATGATTGAACATCATATTCAAAATAAGTCAGACATAACTATTGCGACTTTTAAAGTGGATAACGATCCTTCAAGATTTGGAATACTTGAAATGGACGATGCTAGTAGAATTATAAGTTTTGAAGAAAAACCTGAAAATCCAAAATCGGATTTAGCTTCAATGGGAATTTATGTTTTTAATAAAAAAGTCTTAAAAGAATTACTTGATAATAGTGATGAAAATTTCGACTTTGGGAAAGATATTATTCCTTTAGGATTAAGAGAAAAATTAAATGTTTTTGCTTATAAGTTCCCAGGATATTTTAGAGACGTTGGGACAGTAAATAGTCTTTACAGAGCTAATATGGAATTATTAGATAGTCCTCAATATCTAAAACTTCAGGATTATGCTGATTTCCCGATATTTACTAAATCAGTGAATTTACCTCCTCATCATATTATTCATAGTGAGAAAGTAATAAATTCACTTATTAGTGATGGATGCTTAATATTTGGACAAATCATTCATTCGATTTTAAGTAGTGGAGTAGTAGTAAAAGAAGATACCATTATTAAAGATACAATTATTCATCCAAATGTAAAAATTGGTGAGAATTGTTATATTGAAAAAGCAATAATTGTTGAAGGATCAGTAATACTCTCTGGAACAACATTGAAGTTTGATGAAGTAACTGTTGTAGATAATGAGTATTTATGGAAATTAGGTGAAAACAATGAATAGTAATATTTTCGCTATTGTAGACGCCACTTTTAAGGATAATCTTGAACAATTAACATTACATAGAATGCCAGGAGCATTACCGTTTGCTGGAAAATATCGTTTAATCGATTTCACGCTTTCAAATATGCGAAATTCAGAAATTACGAATGTCGCTATATTTCCTTATGGAAATTATCGTTCACTACAAGATCACGTCGGTAGTGGTAAAAGATGGGGCTTAGATAGAAGAAGAGATGGCTTATTTATTTTGCCTCCTAAGAACTTATATATCCCACCTGATGAGATGATTACTTTTCAAAGAATGTCTGAACATATCGAGTTTTTTAAGCGTTCTAGTCAAGATTACGCAGTTATTACACCTGCAAGTATTGTTTGGAATATTGATTTTCAAGACTGTTTGAATGAACATCTTAAAAGCAAAGCCGATATTACAGAAATAATGTATCAAAATATCAGATTAAAAACATTTATAATATCTAAGAAATTATTATTAGATTATATTTTGACATATGATTCACAAGAATACCGTACGATGTTAGAGTTAGTTGAAAAATCTCCTAACTTAAAAATCCATATTTATAAGCATCAAAATTATACTAGAACAATAACAGATACTTTTAATTACTTAAAATCTAATCTAGATATGCTTAGATTTAACATTGGTGTGACAATTTTTAAAGAAGATAGACCGATATACTCAAAAGAAAAAACAGCTCCACCTACAAGATATCTAGAAAATGCAGTTATTGATAATTCAATGATATCAAGTGGTAGTGTAATAGATGGTACTGTCATTAATAGTGTTATTGCTCGTGATGTAATAGTAAAAAAAGGAGCAACTATAAAAAACAGTTTTGTTATGAGTAATTGTGTAATTGAAGAAGGTTCAATTCTTAATTTTACGATATTAGATAAACAAACTATCGTTAAAAAAGATACTCACATAGAAGGTATATTAACAAGTCCTTATGTTACTCAGAAAGAACAAATAGTTTCAAGTTTTGAAAACTTGAAAGTATTACTTGTAGCTAGCGAATCTTATCCGTTTATTAAAACAGGAGGATTAGCTGATGTGATTGGTTCCCTATCAAGAAATTTAGTAAGACAAGGAATCGATGCTACTGTTATTCTCCCATTATATAAAAAGATTAAAACAACATTTTTTGAAAGTTTGAAATATCAATTTGCTAAGACAATCATTTATGGAAAAGAAAGATACAAAGTTAGAATCTATAAGTATCGTTATAAGAAAGTTAGATACTATTTTGTAGATAGCTTTGATTTCTTAGATACTGAAGATGTTTACGGATATGAGAATGATACTGATCGTTTTGCTTTTTTCAACAAAGTAGTAGTAGAGTTGCTTGATGATTTAGATCCTTTTGATTTAGTGCATGTGAATGATTGGCATACGGCGTTGATTCCAATCTTAATAGATAATTCAAAACACAAAGGACTAAAAACATTACTAACTATTCACAATATTGATTACCAAGGAATTGGTGAAAGTGACATTATTAAGAAATTAAATATAAGTGATTTCGTTTTTAAAGATGAAACAATTAATTTCTTAGAAATAGGAATTAACACCGCTTCTAAATTATCTACAGTTTCTCCAACATATAAAGAAGAGTTAAAATATGAATATTATGGAAAGAACTTAACATATTCTTTATTAAATAGAGAAAGAGAGTTTTATGGGATATTAAATGGTATATCAACTTCATTTAATCCATTAACTGATAAATCAATAAAAACAAATTATTCAATTGATAATATTGAATTAAAGATAGAAAATAAGCTATTCCTTCAAGAGAAAATGGGACTTGAAGTTAACAAAGATAAGTTTGTTATTGGAATGGTATCGAGAATTGTTGAACAAAAAGGATTTGATTTAATTTTAAATTCATTTGATGAACTATTAGAAAACAAGAATATTCAATTTGTATTATTGGGCGCTGGAGATGTAAAATATATTAGTGAATTAGAGAAATTAGCTAAGAGATATCCTAACCAAATAAAGTTAAATATTGGTTATGATGCTACTAATCCTAATTATATCTATTCAGGGGCTGATGTTTTCTTAATGCCTTCTCGTTTTGAACCATGTGGATTAGGACAAATGATCGCATTGAAATATGGAACATTGCCTTTGGTAAGAAGAACAGGTGGCTTAAATGATACTGTTTTTAAGTATGATCCACTAACTAAAAAAGGGAATGGATTTACTTTTAATAATTATGACGCTAATGAAATGAAAAATGTTATAATCAGTGCTTATAATTTATTTTGTGAAAATAAAGAAGATTGGAATAGATTGATTTATAGAGCTATGAAATCTGACAATAGTTTAGTTAAATCTACTCATAAATATATAGAATTTTACAATGGAATTAAAAAGAACTAAACAAGGTAGCGTTTTCAATAATATATTGCTAAGATATATACATGACATTTGCTATAATGATTTTAGAAAAGGAGTGAAGTTATGAATTCTTATTTTTTAGATAAAGAAACATTTATTAATGAATTTAAAAATAGAGTACAAAAAAGATATATAGTTACTTTAGATAATGCTAGTATAAGACAAAAGTATAACGTCTTAGGTGAAATGGTTAGCGAAGTTATTTCAGAAGACTGGCTAAAAACAAAAACTTATTTAAATGAGAATGATCTTAAAGAAGTTCATTATTTTTCAATGGAATTTTTGATGGGACGTTTGATTACAAATAATATAATGAATTTAGGACTTAGAAAAGTAATAGAAGATGGATTTAAATTAGAAAAAATTGATATAAACGAAATTGAAAACTATGAAGCAGACGCAGGACTTGGTAACGGTGGACTTGGTAGACTTGCTGCTTGTTTTTTAGATTCTATCGCATCTATTGGATATCCTGGGTTTGGAAACGGAATCAGATATCGATATGGTCTTTTTGAACAAAAATTAGAAGACGGATATCAAGTTGAAAAACCTGATGATTGGCTAAAAGACGGATATGTATGGGAAGTTAGAAGAGATGAAGAAAGCTTAGATATTCCTTTTGGTGGATATGTTGTTTTTGAAAATAAAAATGCAGTTTATCACCCAGATGAAATTATAAAAGCAATTCCTTATGATGTTCCAATTGTTGGAAATGATAACTCAGTTGTAAATAGTTTGAGATTATGGAACGCTGAACCTACAGATAAATTTCCCGAAGATACTGATGCTTTTACATACGATGCTTCAATTCGTAATATTAGTGGATTCTTATATCCTGATGATGCTACTAAAGAAGGAAAAGTTTTACGTTTAAAACAACAATATTTCTTTAGTGCAGCTGGAGTTAGAAGTATATTAGATAAACACTATCAAAAATAT